>CAYOKA010000189.1:0-3646 GCA_964404395.1 uncultured Oscillospiraceae bacterium
CATAATCGTCAAAATACCTTGAATTGAGTTAATAAATGTCATTTTGCCACTCTTCTCCTATTAATAGCTTAAGTAAAGATTAGACGAGTTATAGTGGAGTGTCAAGAGTGAACATCATTCACCGCAAACTAGGTACCGCAGAAGGTTTGGTAAGGACAGCTTGATGGCTCTGGCAAGCATCTATATTCAGCCTGCTCCGGTAGATGGGCAAAGGGATTGGCAAGGACAACTATCAGCTTTTCCATTACACTGTAATCTGCATTATTAACTGCTTTATCGAGCGCCTCCTCTACACGGTGGTTGCGAGGAATTAACGCAGGATTACTACTACGCATTAGCTGATGGGGATCGGCTTCTGATCCATCTTGCCTGTCTATCCTTAACAACCATCTACTATGCCACTCTTTAAATTCTTTAGAATCAAATATAGGCGCACCTGTAAGCTTGTCAAAGGTTAATGCCAGAAATGTGTTTGTATAATCTGCATTGTATTTCTCCATCATTCCGAGTAGCTCTTCAATAAGTTGTTCATCCTTAGCTTCTTGATTATAAATTCCCAGCTTTGCGCTCATGCCCTTTAGCCAATAATTTTGAAAAATGCCGGCATATTCTCTAACTTCTTTCTCTGCAATTTTAATAGCCTTTTCTTCATCATCATCAAGTAAAGGCAATAAGGTTTCGGCAAAGCGTGCAAGATTCCACTCCCCAATAGCCGGCTGATTGCCATAGGCATAACGTCCATTGACATCTATCGAGCTAAATACTATTTGGGAATCATAAGTATCCATAAATGCACAAGGGCCATAGTCAATTGTTTCTCCGCTGAGGGTCATATTATCTGTATTCATTACTCCATGAACAAAGCCAACCAATTGCCATTTGGCAATCAAGGCAGCTTGCCGCTTGATTACCTCTTTAAGCATTGAAATGTATGGATTATCGCAATCAAAGATTCCCGGAAAATGGCGTTTAATTGTGTAGTCTGCCAGAGCCCGTAATTCGTCGATTGTGCCCCAGTTGGCAGCAAATTGAAAGGTGCCCACACGCAAGTGACTGGCTGCCACACGAGTCAAAACTGCACCCGGGAGCTTTGTTTCACGAAGTACCGGCTCACCAGTCGTTACCACAGCCAGGCTGCGGGTCGTAGGTATACCAAGGCCATGCATTGCTTCGCTGATAATATATTCCCGTAGCATTGGGCCAAGCGTTGCTCGCCCATCGCCTCCACGAGAGTAGGGCGTTCTTCCTGAGCCCTTGAGCTGAATATCTACCTTTGCACCTAAAGGAGTGCTTTGCTCACCGATCAACACAGCACGCCCATCACCCAGCATTGTAAAATAACCAAATTGATGCCCTGCATAAGACTGGGCTAGAGGAAGAGAACCTTCTGGAACCTTGTTTCCCGCAAACACTTGAATGCCTTCTTCTCTTTGTAGCAGCTCCGAATTCAAGCCCAAGGTTGCAGCCAAAGAATGATTGAATATAATCAGCTTCGGATCCCGCACAGGGGTTGGGGCAATTCTTGTATAAAACTTGTCAGGCAGCTGAGAGTAGCTATTATCTAATTTCCATCCCGCTTCTAGTGATATCCCATCATCCATCTACTCACCTTTTCCGAAAATCAATTATCTTAATATTCGCTATTTAGGTTTTACTACTGTCAGCTTTATATACCCAGCCCGTGCGATAATTTAAACGGCATTTTGCAGATAGAAGCTTACCCAATTCACTCCACAGTAACGACACAATTTCGTCCTCTGGCTTTTGCCCTATATAGAGCATCATCTGCCTGTCTTAAAACAACTTCGACATTGCTTATACTGTTAAGGCCACTATGAGCTACCGCCACTCCAATGCTTACAGTAAAACTGATTTCCTGTTCCTCGTAGATTACTTTTTCCCTTGACACAGCTCCTCGGAACTTTTCTGCAGCAGCTTTTGCCTCACCCAAAGATGTGTTTCTTAAAAGAACAGCAAACTCTTCTCCTCCTATGCGTCCAGCAAAATCGGTTTTTCGAAAACCAGTCATTATCATATATCCCGTTTTTCGAATCACTTCATCTCCAGCTGCATGTCCAAATGTATCGTTGATTTTTTTAAAAAAATCTATATCAATCATCAATAAAGATACATTCTCGGTATGTCTTTGCCCCCAAGAAAATTCTTGCTGGGCCAACTTCAGAAACTCTTCTCGATTATAAAGACCTGTCAAGGAATCTGTGGTAGCTAAAGTAATTAATTTTTCCTGAACCCTTTTCTTTTCTGTAATATCTCGGATAGAGTTAAGTGTTTTAATCTTTTTATCATCAGGTTTACCTAAAGGCACAGCGACAATTTCAAAAAAACGCATTTCACCATCAATCGCCAAGGATAATTCTCTGTTAGCCTCACTGTTGAAAACTCCCATCAACTCTGAGCCTCGTTCGAAGATTTGTTCTATTGGGTAAGAATCATCTAATGAAATGTCTAATTTCCCAAAAAACTCCATAGCTGCCCTATTGTAATCTATCACCCTTATACCTGATTCCAGTACAATCATTCCATCAAGGTTGTTTTCAAAGATTTTTTCTCGAACAAGGGTCTTTACCTCCAAAAAATCAGACTTTATAATGCCATACCCAATAATAAACATAGATATAGGTATCATAAAGGCTGTATAATCAAAGCCCCAACTACTGTAAGTAAAAGTAATCAGCATGACTCCAATTAGAGGAAGTAATGAAGCAAAAAAGAAAACTAAAAATTGAGTCCTGGCGTAGCCAGTCCGCTTTTTTTGATATTCCAAATAATATATGATAATGGTCATAAACAAGCATAGTAATGTATGAGTGATGTTAACATAGTACCAGAAGCCTCTTTCCATAAACAGAGAACAATATCCAAAAATCTGTTTCGTCTCCATCTTTGTATAGAAAAGATGGTGCCAAGAATTGGTCAGTCTCATGAAAAATGTAACTACTGGCACAAAAAAGAACGCAACTATGATCCACTTGCTATATATGGTTTTGGTATAAAGGAGAGCCACCATCAACCATAGGACTGAAATAAAAGGCAAGCCTAAATATTGAATCTGGTTCCAAAAGATCATTTCCTGCAGATTGCTATTATCGATAATCATTATGTAGCCAAATAGATAAACACTGATACATAAACTCAGGGCAGAAAATGCCTTCTGGTAGCTAACTCTACCCCTTGTAAAAAAGTAAGCTGAAAAAAAAAGAGCTAATATAATAACAATAAATAAATAAAAACTAATCAATAATTTCATAATCCATACACCATCCGGACTGACCGTCATATTGAAAACAGGATATCGCACCCTTACTATGATGCGATATCCCGTTTCATACCCACTTAATGCCTATGCTCTACCTTTGCCCAACATCACCAATATGTTTTACAACTGCCTGTGCAGCTGCAAGTCTTGCGATTGGTACGCGGAAGGGTGAACATGAAACATAGTCGAGACCGATTTCATGGCAAAATTCAACAGAAGCGGGATCTCCGCCATGTTCGCCGCATATGCCAAGCTTGATATTAGGTCTTGTAGCTTTTCCGCCTTTAACAGCTATCTTCATCAGCTTGCCTACGCCAGGCTGATCTATCTTTGCCGTCGGGTCAGATTCAAATATCTTAACCTTATAGT
>CAYOKA010000190.1:0-3636 GCA_964404395.1 uncultured Oscillospiraceae bacterium
ATCTGTATATGATTTTTCTTATCGTTTCATCGGAAAGGCAGTATTCTTCACAAAGGGCATCTATACTAACATTCAAGCTGAAATACTTGTGCCTGATTTCATCATTTCTTTGCTCATAGAATACTTTTGCACCCGAATCGGAGCCCCATTTTTTCCTCTTACCTTCAGATGGTATATATAAGACCTCACCTGAAGTGTATTTTTGTATTTCCTTTAGCAGCTCATCAGGGAGAACCTCTGATGCATTCCTATATTTCAATTAAATGCACCTCGCCTGCTTAATTTTTAGAAAGAAAATCATCCAAAGTGTCGTATTTTTTCAACTTGACCCCATGACTTTCTATTTCTGAAACTATATATTCCTCAATTTCTGCCGCCCGATTAACTAGTTCACTAAGGTTGTTTGCATCAAAGCAGCCAAGTAAATCCATTTTTCGAAGACCAAATTCTTCACCGACAATCAATAATTCATTTTGTAAGGTGCGAGCATCCCCAAACGCTGCATCAATGTTATTTGTTTGACAGTAATACCTGATTCTCCGCCAAGTCAGGGAAAGCTCCTGGTACCAGTCTGCCAAGTCTGAAAAGTTTGAATTGCACGCAGCTGTTGCTACTATGGTTTTGCGTGATGCAATAAATCTGCGAGTAGTGCTTATTAGTAGATGCGCTAGACTTTTCAGTTCATTAGCGTTTCTAGCATTGATAACGGCTTTATAATACTCAATAAAGCTTTCTGGAACTGCTTTCAAAGTCAGAAGTTCAGGAAGCTGACCTATCAAGCTTTTAAAGAATGTCCCGTTAAGATATACTACCGCAAGCGAGAGATAATGATTTATAAAGCCTACGGCCATCCTAACTTTAAATAATTCATCTTCAAACATCACTGTGCGGTACAAATCCATTGCAATGTTAAGATTTTCAAGAGCTTTTTTGTAGGTAAACTCCTTATTATTCAGATTGTCATGAAGTCTCTTACGGATAGCATTAAAACGGTCTTCATCTTCCTTTGTCCGACTATACAGTATCTTTGCGTTGCCAAGACAGATGGTGGGACGATCATCCAGATTGGCAGTTCTTTCAGTCCTTTCCCAGGAGCGCGGATAAAGGTCGTGTCCTATCCCGTCGATTATGAATGTCTGCGCCAATTCATTTGCTTTGTCTGTAGCGGGTACAAAGTAATCAAAGCATTCGCCATGGCCATCTCCATTGACTGAGTGACCCTCAACTGCTATAAGTAACGCTACATCATCATAGTATTCCTTCTTAATTTTATTAACTGCCCACTCAGTGAGCTTTTGAGTCGTTGTATCCATATAACAACCGCCTTTCATACCATTGTTAAGCAAGGTCCCTTTGCTTACAAGATAAGTATAAATTAAAAGTAATAATAAGAAAATGCAAAGATTAGTTATAGAAGTTCTCAACCATATAGGGTCCTTCATTAGACAAATATTCAATGAGCGCTTGCGCGAATTGTACGCCAAACCGCGTTTTTGCAAAGCAAAATACGCTGCCGGCGCTTTTGCGCGGTATTCCTCCAAAAGCTCCATTTTTCTACATCATAGAGACCAAGCCCCGCATCTTTCTCTGTCAGCCTTTCAACCTTAAGTGTTCTGTCCGAAGCATAACCTCATGCTCAATCTGCAGATAGTTTTCATCCACGCAAAAGCCGTCAGTAACAAAGCAAATAGGAATGCAGTAAAAAGCACAAGCGCTTTCTTATTCATTTTGAGTTAACCTCCCTCATCATTACTATTTGTCAGGGCAGCGTAGTTGGTGTAATCCCCGTTTCAAAGCGTAATTTCTCCGCAACCTTATCTAGTTCTGTCTGCTCAATTGACGGACGCAGAAGCCGGATGTTATGTATCCGCTTTTCCGTGCCGTAGGTGAAGGAAATAAAATCGCCTCCGATATTCACATCTCTGAGTCGTATGCCGTCCTGGTTGAACTTGATGATTCTATCGTCCAGCAGAATGCCGAAGTAAGAAACGATTACCTCGGTGTTCTCGGGCTCCGACTGTTGCACAGCCTCGCCGGACAGATCGCTGATGACGGCTGTACGTATATGCAGGATTGGATTTTCCGCAATGAGCCGCGCGATTTTCAGCTTGTTTAACCCCCGTAGCCAAAACCCCGCCGCAACTGCGCTGGCGATCATGATGCATACCAAAGGTATCTGTGCTCGGATTTCAGACACTCCACCCCCGAAAACAAGTAGCGTAACACCCGTCAATATGCCAAAGCAGGTCAGAGCAACCAAAAGGCAATTATTTCTTTTAATCACTTTCAAACGCACTCCCCCCTTTTCCGGCAGGACTTAATCCGTCAAAAACAGCATAGCAAAAGCACAAACAAAAAAAATCACCCGAATCGGGTAGTTTGTGCAAAAAGGCCCCTACCTTTTTCGGGTAGGTGCCTGAAACAGCGTTATATAATCGGCGGATTGACTACCTCATCAGGGCCGAGTCCGCTTTTTCTGTATGATGTCGATAAGCTCCGCGCGGCTTTGAATACCAAATATAAGAAGCATGCAAAATATAACAATGTAAAAAAAACTATGCAAGAGAGCAAATTAACATTATAATAGTACACAGTTTGTTCAAGACAATTTCCGACATCAGCACATTTTCGCGATGCGTCAGCATAATAAATTTTTCAAACAAAAGAGGTACTCCGGATGACAGATACTACAAAAACATCAGAAGAGCTTATTTCACCACTTAAAGAGAATAAAATGGGTACGATGCGCGTGAGCAGGCTGCTAATTACAATGTCCATACCAATGATGATATCCATGTTTGTTCAGGCATTATACAACATCATTGACAGCATGTTTGTATCCCAGCTGGGAGAAAATGCTCTAACAGCCTTATCTCTGGCTTTTCCCGCACAAAACCTGATGATAGCTGTAGGCTCCGGAACAGGCGTTGGTATTAATGCTCTTTTGTCAAGAAGCCTGGGTGAGAAAAACACGGAAAGGGCTAATAAAACAGCGGTTAACGGAATATTTCTAGCATTTTTAACATCAATCGCCTTCGCGCTTTTGGGCTACTTCCTTGTGCCGGTCTTTTTCAGAACGCAAACAAATATCCCGGAAATACTGGAATACGGTGTCGATTACCTTAGCATTTGTACTAAATTCTCATTTGGGTTTATAGGTCAGATGACCTTTGAACGGTTGCTTCAGGCTACGGGTAAAACATTTTACTCCATGATATCGCAGGCCTTCGGCGCTATCGTGAATATTATACTGGATCCAATCATGATATTCGGTTATTTTGGCTTCCCCAGAATGGAAGTAACCGGCGCAGCTCTTGCGACTGTCATTGGCCAAACTCTTGCCATGACCCTTGGAATTATTCTGAACTTAAAAGTTAATAAAGAGATTGACTTCAAGTTCAGGGGATTTCGCCCCAGCAGAGAAATTATCTCAAAGATATATGCCGTGGGTATTCCAACCGCTATCATGATATCTATCGGCTCTGTAATGACCTATAGCCTCAATAGGATTCTGCTGACGTATACGGCTACTGCAGCTGCGGTATTCGGCGTTTACTTCAGGCTGCAGGGTATTGTTTTTATGCCCATTTTTGGACTGAACAACGGAATGATACCAATTGTTTCTTACAACTATGG
>CAYOKA010000191.1:0-3586 GCA_964404395.1 uncultured Oscillospiraceae bacterium
CTATTAAAGGATGAGGAAATATACAACATTTTCAATACGGACAAATTATTGAGAAGGCCTGTAGGTGTTGCAATTAACCAGACCTCGGGAGCTGCGGGCATTGCTCATTGGATTAATGGCTACTTTGGCTTAAGCGGAGACAAGAGGATTGATAAGAAGGATCAAAGGGTTGTTAAGATAAAGGAATGGGTTGATGAGCAGTACAAGAATGGCAGAGTCACCGCTCTTGGTGATACTGAGCTGGGAGAGGCTATAAAGGAACTTGCTCCGGAGATATACGATTTGGTACTATAAATAAGGGAGCGGGCTTGTTCCGATTATATGGGCCAGCCCTGCGGAAGAATGAACAGATTTAAGTACAGGCGATGAGAAGGAAACGAATAAAAAATGGAGGCTTTAAAATGGGATTGAATTTAGCACAGAAAATTATTAAGGACCATCTGATAAGCGGAGAAATGACGGCCGGCAGCGAGATATCCATCAGGATCGATCAGACGCTTACTCAGGATTCCACAGGGACTATGGCATATCTGCAGTTTGAAGCAATAGGGATGCCAAGAGTTAAAACTAAGAAATCTGTTGCTTACATTGATCACAATACTCTGCAGGCAGGTTTTGAAAATGCTGATGATCATAAATATATACAGACAGTTGCGTCAAAGCATGGAGTATACTTTTCAAGGCCGGGTAATGGAATTTGCCACCAGGTGCAACTGGAGCGCTTTGGAGTCCCCGGGATGACCCTGCTGGGCTCTGATAGCCATACTCCTACCGGAGGAGGCATCGGGATGCTGGCAATTGGCGCAGGCGGCCTTGACGTAGCTGTTGCAATGGGCGGCGGACCCTATTACATGATGATGCCTAAGGTCTGCAAAGTCACGCTCAAGGGCAGGTTGAAGCCATGGGTATCTGCCAAGGATATTATTCTTGAGGTGCTAAGGCAGCTGACAGTCAAGGGCGGCGTGGGAAAAGTGATAGAATATGCGGGAGAGGGACTGGCTTCATTGACAGTGCCTGAGAGGGCAACCATTACAAATATGGGAGCCGAGCTGGGTGCAACTACATCCATATTCCCCAGTGATGAAATGACCAGGGAATTTTTGAAAGCACAAGGCAGGCAGGATGATTGGGTTGAGCTTTTGCCTGATGCTGCTGCGACTTACGATGAAGAGGTGACCATAGATCTGGGAAGCCTGGAGCCATTGGCGGCTAAGCCTCACAGCCCTGACAATGTAGCTTCTGTTAATGAAATCGGGTCAATAAAGGTGAATCAGGTTGCCATCGGAAGCTGTACGAATTCATCCTATATGGATATGTTAAAGGTTGCGCAAATATTAAAGGGTAAGACAGTTCACCCGGATGTTAGTCTGGTAATTGCACCGGGCTCAAAGCAGGTACTGACCATGCTGGCAAAGGAAGGTGCCTTGGCGGATATGGTTGCAGCGGGGGCAAGAATTCTTGAATCGGCTTGCGGACCATGCATTGGCATGGGGCAGGCGCCTGCAACCGATGCTGTTTCACTGAGAACCTTTAACAGGAACTTTGAGGGAAGAAGCGGAACTAAGTCTGCAAAGGTATATCTGGTTAGTCCCGAGACAGCTGCGGCAAGCGCGTTAACAGGCGTACTGACAGATCCTCGAACACTTGGAGAAGCACCGTCGGTTAAAATGCCCGACAGCTTCATTATTAACGATAATATGGTTGTGGACCCGGCTCCTGAGGGTAATGATGTGGAAGTGGTAAGAGGCCCGAATATTAAGCCCTTCCCTCTAAACAGTGAGCTTCCTGAGCAGATAGGCGGAGCTGTACTAATCAAGGTGGGGGACAACATAACCACCGATCACATCATGCCATCTAATGCGAAGCTGCTGCCCTTCAGATCCAACATTCCTCATTTGGCCGAGTATTGCCTGACACCTTGTGATCCGGAATTCCCAAAACGCGCAAAGGACAATGGCGGAGGCTTTATTATCGGCGGATCCAACTATGGACAAGGCTCCAGCCGTGAGCATGCTGCACTGGCGCCGTTGCAACTGGGTGTTAAGGGAGTTGTGGCTAAATCCTTTGCCAGGATTCATATGGCCAACCTTATTAATTCAGGTATTCTGCCCATGACCTTTATTAATGAGGAGGACTATGACAGAATTAAAGAGGGGGATGCGCTGGTTCTCGAGAATGCAAGAGAGCAGATTAGAGCCGGAAATGAGCTTACACTGAGGAACAGAACTACAGGCAGCCTTATCAAGGTCCAAACTGCATTATCAAGCAGACAGGTAGATATCATGCTTGCCGGTGGATTGCTGAATTATACTAAAAAACAAGCATTATGCTGATGGAGAGTGAAAACTTATGGTTGAATATAATGAAACGGATTCGGCATCCAGCTCGTTGAGCCGCAGAGTCTTCAGCCAAATTCAGAATGATATTCTCAATGGTGTGTATGAGCCTGGTGAGAGCCTTATCGAGACCAGGTTATCGGAGGAGATGGGGGTAAGCCGGACTCCTGTGCGCGAGGCACTCAGACAGCTTGAACTGGAAGGACTTGTCCAATCTGTTCCCAATAAAGGCGTTAGGGTAAAGGGTGTTTCGGCAAAGGATATAGAGGACATATACACCATCAGAATGTATATTGAGGGACTTGCTGCCCGCTGGGCTGTTGAGAAAATAACTTCTGAGGAGATGGAAGAGCTGAAAGAGGCGGTGGATCTTGAGGAGTTTTATACTCGCAGGAGTGACTACGGCCACTTGATGAAGTTGGATACCCGATTTCATGACATTATATTCAAAGCCAGCAAGAGTAAGCCGCTGATGCATACTCTCAGCACATTTCATCACTATGTACAAAAGGCCAGGAAAATATCCTTAAGCGACCCCGAGAGGGCAATGGAGGTTTTGACTGAGCATAGGGCGATTATGCAGGCTATTATTGATAGGGATGCCGACACAGCGGAGAGGCTTACAATAGAGCATGTAAAAAACGCCAGCCGCAATTTAATCATGCAGGAAGAGTAATAGTGGGATAAGGATGGATCAAGGATGGGACAAGGTACCTGTTCTCTTATCCTATCTCCTTGCCCTGCTGCTTGAAATTTCAACTAATGGGATGAAAAATGCTTAGAAAAGTCT
Source organism: uncultured Oscillospiraceae bacterium (assembly GCA_964404395.1). GTDB lineage: Bacteria > Bacillota > Clostridia > Acetivibrionales > DTU013 > JAAYBT01. Next base: position 3,127 of record CAYOKA010000191.1, read on the forward strand.
TAAAAAGCCTTGTTTTATAGCTGATTTGCTATAAAATAAGGCTTTTTTGATGCAAAGGCACCCCATTACTTGCAAAAACAAGCAGCGCAGTCTGCTTTGTGGCAGTGCTGGAGGCAGTGCGCGACATATTCACAAGTGAGGGCAGGACCCTGGCACAGGGGGCTCTTGCCTGGATATGGGGCAAGAGTAATGTGACTATTCCAATTCCCGGCTTCAAGTCTGTAAAGCAGGTTGAAGAGAATATTAAGGCAATGAATTCGGCCCTCTTACTGCCAGGCAGATGCAGGAGCTTGAGGCCTAAGAGACTTTCTCAAGCTTCATTTTATAGTACATCCACTTGTCAAACTTATCTATCATATTGAGGTGGTCCTGTGATAATGTGTTTGTATATGATTCATCCGCCAGTCTGAAGTTATCGCCGCATATTACTGGCAGTTCTCGGCGCATCTTGTTAAGGTAG
>CAYOKA010000192.1:0-3548 GCA_964404395.1 uncultured Oscillospiraceae bacterium
CTCGGGCGCTTCGGAAGAGCCGAGGTTGCGCTGCCCGGTGGCTGTGATTTTGGATACAGGCCTATGGATCAGCACATCAAGGGCTTTGAGGCTTTGGGTGCCGATGTTCTTATAGAGCATGGAATGATTAAGCTCAGAGCAGATAGGCTGGTTGGAAGCTCTATATATTTGGACGTTGTAAGCGTTGGCGCGACGATAAATTTGATACTTGCCGCTGTGAAGGCAGAGGGTACCACTACCATCGAGAACGCTGCTAAGGAGCCCCATATTGTTGATGTGGTGAATTTTTTGAATGCCGCAGGCGCCAATATTAAGGGAGCCGGAACAGATGTGATAAAAATAAAAGGCGTTAGTAGCCTTAAGGGTAGTCCGGTGGTGCATTCTATCATACCGGACATGATTGAGGCGGGGACGTTTATGATTGCAGGTGCTGCTACAGGCGGGGATGTAACTGTTAAGAATATTATTCCCAAGCATATGGAATCGCTGGCAGCTAAGTTGATTGAAATGAATATCAATGTTATAGAGGGCGAGGATAGCATTAGGGTGGTTGGCGGGAGTGAGCTTACGAAGGCGAATATTAAGACTTTACCTTATCCCGGCTTTGCTACGGACTTGCATCCGCCTGCGACGGTGCTGCTGTGTTTGTCGAATGGCAGCAGTACAATATCGGAGGGCATCTGGCCTCAAAGATTTCAGTATGTGGATGAGCTTAGAAGAATGGGCGCAAGGATTCGTGTGGACGGCAATGTAGCCGTTGTAGATGGCCCGTGCAGACTGACGGGAGCAAAGGTGAATGCCATTGACCTGCGGGCGGGTGCGGCTGTTGTTATTGCGGGGCTTGTGGCTGAAGGTACTACGCAGGTTGATAACATCAAGTATATCGACAGGGGCTATGAGGATTTTGTGGGCAAGCTGCAGAGCCTTGGAGCAGATATACAGAGAGTTAAGATAGGGAGTTCAGAAGCCGGAAACCAGAGGCCGGAAACCGGAGAATAGAGAACAGAGGCCGGAGAACAGAGGCTAGAGGCCAACAAAGGTGAAAGTTGAGAGGCATACATGATAAAATTCTGTAGTTTATACAGCGGCAGCAGCGGAAATTCACTTTTCATGTCGTCCGGCAACACAAGGTTGCTGGTTGAGGCCGGACTTAGCGGGAAGAGAATTATTGAGGCTATATGCTCAATAGGTGAAAAGCCTTCGGAAATAGATGCGATTTTAGTGTCCCATGAGCATGGTGACCATATAAAGGGAGCGGGCATACTTTCACGCAAGTTTAATCTACCCATCTATGCCAGTGAGGGCACATGGAGGGGAATGGAAAGTGTTATTGGGCCGGTTCTTGAGCGTAATAAGGTGGTTTTTTCATCCTTTGCGCCCTTTCAGATTGGCGATATTACTGTGACACCTTTTCCGATACCCCATGATGCGAATGAGCCGGTGGGCTATAGCTTTTGCGCGTCGGGGAAGAAGGTGACTGTAGCCACGGACATAGGGCATATCAGCATGGGGCTGCTCAGTAATTTTTTAGATAGCGATTTGGTGCTGCTGGAGTCCAATCATGATGAAGAGATGTTAAAAATCGGTCCTTATCCATGGCCGCTGAAAAAGCGTATTGCCAGTGAGCAGGGGCACCTTTCCAACGAAGCCGCCGGTGAGGTAGTTGCATATTTGGCACAGAAGGGGACTAAGCGATTCCTTCTTGGGCATCTGAGCAAAGAGAATAATTTTCCCGAGCTGGCATACCAGACGGTTTGTAATGCCTTGTATGAGAAATGCCTGCAGGCCGGGTCAGATGTTGCTGTGGATGTTGCCCTTCGCGACCATGTAGGACGAGTGATTGAGCTATAGGAAGCAGAAGCCGGAAACCAGAAACCGGAAGTCAGAGGAAGGAGACGGACACGCGCAGGAAGCAAGAGGCCGGAGAACAGAGGCTAGAGGCGAAGCGCGGGAGAAGCAGGAAAAGGCGTAGAGCGCAGGGGGCAGAGAACAGCGAACAGAAGCCGGAGAACAGAGGCTGGAGGCGAGGCCGTGAAAAGCAGGAAAAGGGGAGTACTGTAGCAAATGGTTGAATCAATTCAAAATTTATTACTGTCCAATGCAGTTGATGAAGGCGTATCGCTGCATTTATCCACTTGGATTGCAGTTGCTTTCATTGTTTTCTTATGTCTGCTGGCGGATTTTATTACCAAAAAAATAATTCTAAAATTTTTACGAAAATATATTGAGAAAAGCAAAAACACTTGGGATGATATTTTTTTAGGAAACAAAGTATTTGATGTGGTTGCCCATATTGTTCCCGTAGTGATTATTTATGTATTCGCCCCGACTTTTCCGGCTTATCAGGAATGGATCCAACGTATTGCATTTTCTATTATTCTTATAATAGTTATGAGAGTTCTATTTAAGGTGCTCGACTCTGTGGATGAGATATACAGAAAGCACGAGGTTTCCAAGCACAAGCCCATTAAAGGGTATCTGCAGGTTGTAAAGATTTTCTTATCTCTTGCGGTTGCGATAGTTGTTATAAGTACGATTATGAATCGTTCTCCCTGGGTTTTGTTAAGCGGGCTTGGTGCGGCAACGGCAGTTACAATGCTGATATTCCAGAATTCGATCCAGGGATTTGTTGCCGGTATTCAACTTGCTACGAATAACATGGTGCAAATCGGCGATTGGATAGAGATGCCGTCCCATGGTGCGGATGGAGATGTTATTGAGATTTCTCTGCATACCGTGAAGGTGCAGAACTGGGATAAGACAATTGTGACGATTCCGCCCTATAAGCTGATATCGGAGTCATTCAAAAACTGGCGGGGAATGCAGGAGTCCGGCGGTAGGAGAATAAAAAGATACATTTATATAGATATGAATAGTATTAAATTCTGCGACGAGGAAATGCTCGAAAGATTTAAGAAGATTCAATACATACAGGAGTACATAGAGAGCAGAACGGAAGAGATCGAAAGGTACAATAAAGAGAATAATATTAGCGAAGCGAGTATTGTAAATGGCAGGCACTTGACCAATATTGGTACGCTGAGGATTTATATAAAGAATTATTTAGAGAACCACCCGGGCGTAAACAAGAATATGCTGCAGATAGTAAGGCAGCTTCAGCCTACCGAAACCGGGCTGCCAATTGAGATTTATGCTTTTACCAATGTAATTGGCTGGGTGGATTATGAAGGGATACAGGCGGACATTTTTGATCACATACTGGCTATTATTCCTGAGTTTGACTTACGGATTTATCAGGATCCGACCGGAAATGATATTAGCAGAATGAAGAGTTAGAGCATGAAAATTACGGTTGTGGCTGTGGGAAAACTGAAGGAGCGCTATTTGAAGGATGGGATTGCGGAGTATAGCAAGCGGCTCTCCCGATTCTGCAATCTTAAGCTGACCGAGGTGCAGGACGAACAGGCGCCGGAGTCCCTTAGTGCGGCTCAGGAGGAACAGATTAAGAAAAAGGAAGCCGCCGGGATTATGAGCAGGCTGAAAGAAGGTAAGCTGAAAGAGGGCAGGCTGAAGGAGGGGACCTTTCT
>CAYOKA010000193.1:0-3539 GCA_964404395.1 uncultured Oscillospiraceae bacterium
GGGGAGAGTGTCGCGGAAGTCGTACCGGTGACGAGCCCCTCGGCGTTGGCCCATTTCATGGCATCTGTCGCCCATGCGCTGATATTTGACGCGTCTGTGTATGCTTTCAGATCCGCCGTTTTCGTTACGTCGCAGTTCTTGTACTGAGCGTAGCGGTACAATATCGCCGCCATCTGCTCACGCGTAATGTTGTCATTCGTACCAAAAAGCCCTCCGCCATAGCCGGAGACGATCTTGTTTGCGCTCGCCCACGTCACTGCGTCGGTATACCCTCACGCGCAGGTGTGGGGAACGCCGCGGATGAATTTACATCATAGTACCTTGTAACGCTGGAATAATCACCGATTTTACCGCCGTCCGCGTCAAAAGTGATTGCAGTAACCTGATTATCCGTACTTTTCCCATCATCGGTCACGGAAATATAATAAATCAGCGGTTCTTTTTCGCCATTTTGTACGATGACACGGATAATTTCATGATCCGGAATGTCCTTGAAGTTGATGTCAGAAGCTCTTTTATTGTTGATGTAAACATTGTCATCGTTTCCAGCGGTGACAGCAACGTCAAATACGCCGCTTACCGTTGCGTTATAGACGTATTTATCATCCGAGAGATCAATTTTGTTGTTGTCAATCATGATGGAAGTCGGGGCCGTTGTGACACCTACGTCCTTATCGCTTGCCACAGCTCGAGCGACCACATTGACCTCGGTGGATTTTTCACCAATGGCTCCCGCGATCATATCGGACGCCGTCTGCACCTTTATATAGTGGATGCTATCAAGCGCTACGGGCATGCCGTCCGCGCCTACGGCCCAAGCCAGGTCGAAACCATCGCCGCCGTATTCGTTGACCTTGTCCGCGTCAGACTCAACGGGACGCGATGTGCTGTTAGCAAGGTAGGACGGCTGTTTCCAATAGGGGTCCCGCGCGATACCTGTCACTGTGCCGGCGCTTCCCGTGCCCCAGTTGACACTGAAACCGGATATACTTCCGGTTCCTGTGGCAAGAGCAATATACCAGGTTTCGATATTTCGCCGTTACCGGCGTCTGTAAATCCGGAAGAGTCAAAGGAAACGGTATACTTCCCATCGGATGGGGACAACGCGTCCCCTTTTGCAGTATATGTGCTGTCGGAATAATTTACGGAAGCGGTGTTTTCATCAACCTTAAAAGAAAAACTGCCGCCTGTCTTGCCATTATCAAGGAGCAGCCAGTATTTTTCGGCATTCAAAGGGTGGGGCGTGTACAGGGTGGCGTCCGTCGCAGAGATTTCTGCCAGTCCAGCCTTTGCTTCCGGCTTTGCCCAGCAGAGGATAATCACAGTCCTGTCTTTAATGCTATTTCGATGACGGAGGACACGATAATGGATTAAAATAACAAGACCCAATTATTTGATGTGGCAAATACAGAGGAAATTTTGCGCATTATACAGTCAATTCCGTCACCGAAAGCCGAACCATTCAAGATGTGGCTCGCTCAGGTAGGACGTGAACGGATAGATGAAACCATTGATCCAGAACTCACAATTGATCGTGCCTTAACCACATATCTGAAAAAGGGATATACTCGTGAATAACCGATAACCAATTTGTCGCAGTCTATTTCCCAAAAACAAAAATAAGTTGATTTTGGGAAATAAAATGATATAATGAGTGCAGGCGGTGATATTGATGAAGTTAATTGATAGAGATACTTACTTAAATAGGTTAATAGGTTTAAAGGGGACACCTGATATAAAGGTTATTACTGGTGTAAGACGTTCGGGTAAATCGAAACTGTTGGAAGAATATATTAGATGGGTTAAAGAGAATGAACCGGATCCTAGCATTATTTCTATAGATCTTACTAGTTTAAAGTTTGAAGCGCTTAAAGAATATCATGCATTAAATAATTACATCGAAGATAGATATGATCGGAAAAAGGAAAACTATATATTTATTGATGAAGTTCAAATGTGTGAACAGTTTGAACTGACCATAAACAGTCTGCATTCTACGGGGAAATATGATATTTACGTTACAGGCTCCAATGCATTCTTATTAAGCAGTGATTTAGCAACCTTATTTACAGGTCGTACCTATGAAATAGAAATGTATCCATTTTCTTTTTCTGAGTACCTCCGATATTACAATATGTCTGATATCCAAACAGCATTTGATAGATACATGAAAGAAGGTGGAATGTCGGGTTCATATTTGTATAAAGAACAGGAAGAGAAGTATAAGTATCTTGCAGATATATTTGACACTCTGATTTTGCGGGATATTCGGCAAAAGTATAAAATAAGAAATATGGTTCTAATGAATAAGATTGCTGAATTTATGATGGATAATATTTCTAATTTGACATCATCAAGAAAAATAGCTGATACACTTACGAAAAATGCAGACAAAATCAATCATAAGACAGTCGGTTCCTATCTGGATTATCTATGTAATGCGTTTGCACTTTATAAAGTAAGGAGATATGACATACGTGGGAAAAAATATTTAGCATCTAATGAAAAATACTACCTTAGTGATCATGCGTTTCGATATGCTAAATTAGGAACTAGAAATCTTGATTATGGCAGAGTGATGGAAAATATAGTTGCACTAGAATTAATGAGAAGAGGCTATGAAATATATGTAGGTGTGTTATATAAAAAGGAAATTGATTTCGTTGCAGTCAAGCAAAACGAAAAGATTTATATACAGGTATCCGATGATATTTCTAGAGATGAGACATTTGCAAGAGAAGTTGATTCATTACTAAAAATAAAAGATGCATATCCTAAGTTGTTAATTGCAAGAACAAGACATGAACTGTATCAGTATGAGGGGATACAGGTCATAGATATAGCTGAGTGGTTGAGTAACTAAACATTGTAGAGTCTATTTGTTTCAAGAAAATATCTCAGCCGCCAAGGGGCAACTGGGTTCACGCGACATCTTTTTTGCACACTCAAGCCACGTAGAAGCGACAATTCTGATGACAAGATGTGGTTTGGAGGAGAAATGAGGCACCTTGACCACAAGATGTTGTGGTTTGAGGGTCAAAATTGGGAGGTTATGGGCGATGAAAAGTGCGTTTTTTGACCACCGAAAAAGTGCGAAAATATAGATGACATGGCTTATAGCTGGTTGGATTACTGTAGTACACAGTGAAACTACCGGCTTTTATGTTCCGTGAAGGTTCACATAACCAGACAAGGGATACGAGTGGATCATATTAGATATAAAACTAAATGGAATGTAACAAATTATGGAATGATGTGCTACGATAATATCATTATAATAAAACGCTGCCGAAGAATACGAGGTGAACCATGTCTTTACTCTTTTCAGAGAATAGAAATACATTAGGTGGAGGGCGATATCTTCACCCTTCACTTTAGGATACTTGAACGATAAATTTTATTTCTTGGAGGTATTTTTATATGAGAAAGTTTTCTTTAATAATATTACTATTAGCTAGCTTATTAACAGGATGTGGACAAAAAATAAAAGAAGCAAGTATAGAGTCTAAAGATTTAGTTCTTGGGAAAACGATTTTTTA
>CAYOKA010000194.1:0-3490 GCA_964404395.1 uncultured Oscillospiraceae bacterium
AGCTTTCAGATGCATAAAATGCCGCGCTTGTAGGACCGGTGATTGAGTAAAAGTTAACCTCGGGCATCAGCTCCGCGGCTTCTGCAAGTAAGCGACCAAAGTTTTTTAGGCCATATGCGCCTGTGGGCATCATGATTCTGTCCGCTGATATAATTAAAGAATTAGTCAGTTTCCGGTCACCCTGATAGTCGTCGTCAGCCTTATCGTCTGCCCCGTCTGTGCTCTGATTGCTTCCAAATGTCGAGCTTTCACCGGATGTCCCAGTTCCGGTTTGTCCGGATGCTAATTGGCCTGTTTCGGCTTGTCCGGCTCCCGATTGCCCAACCCCCGCATGTCCGGGCCCTACATGTCCGCCTTCCGATGTCCCGTCAATGGATTGCCCCCCTCCAATGGCTGACTGTCCTGTAGCTCCATTTTGTCCATCAACTGTACTGCGCTGTTCTCCGTTAGAAATGGTCCTCCCGCCGCCTTGCTGCTCATTAGCCGCTTGCTTCTCACCCTGGCCCGGTATATTAACTTCGCCCGGCATATTAGCTTCGCCCTGCTTATCACCTGTGCCCTGTTCATTAGCCAGGCCTTGACCGCCGGCTACAGATTCTTCGCCCGCCGCCTGTTCAGGCGCACTGACAAAATCATCTACATTCACGCTCATCAAGACATCCTCACTTTGCGAAAAGGCATCCAAAAAGAACATGCCAGTATAAGCCTGATAGCCCATAACGGATAAATCCCTCAGCATAAAGTTATCCAGCAAATACTCCTCGTAGTCCTCCTCGAACTCCCCGCTGAAGTAGCTGCTTGCAGTCAAGACTGGTTTGTCTGCCAGCTCTCTGTTTTCAAATGCAGAGAAGCCATCGCTATCCGAAAACAGAGAAAAGAGGCAAAATATTGCCATTAGCGCTGTAAATGTAATAATCACGGGATATTGCTGTCTTTTCATGCTTTCCTCCATTATGATACTAAAACCTAAAATAAATAAAGGGATTGTAGCTGTCGCTTACAATGCCGGCCATGCAAAGTATCAACAAGGCTCCAACAAAAACTGCCGCTCCCGCAGCCGTAAGCCGTGCCGGTAGATTACGCTTGCTAATCTGATGAATAATAAAGTCCTTGGTGGGTATTGCACAAATTACGCATATGGCCACAAAGGGCAGATAGTTGATAACAAGCTGCAAAATATCTGAAAATGTGAAGGCCAAGCCAGCGAATCCGAACATTACCCTCAAGGCCTCTAAGTTTCGGCCGAAATCGACAAAATAGAAAAAGTTAAACCCAAACATGACAATGAAAAAAGAGTAGGCTATTCGTACAGCCTTAGGAACTTTTTGCAGTGCTTTTAGCAAAAATGTTTTCTCCATTACAAGAATAACTGCGAAGTACAAACCCCATAGGACGAAATTCCAGCTGGCACCATGCCATAGCCCTGTGAGCATCCATACTATCAAAATATTCCTGTACTGGTATCTGCGGTTTCCCCCCAGCGAAATATATACATAATCTCGGAAAAAGCTTCCCAGGGTCATATGCCAACGGCGCCAAAAGTCCGTGATGCTTTGAGAAGTATAGGGATAATAGAAATTCTCCGGGAAATGGAATCCAAACATCCTTCCCAGCCCAATGGCCATGTCGGAATACCCGGAAAAATCAAAGTAAATCTGAAAGGTGAAGCACAAGAGTCCGAACCAAAGATATGGTGCGGATCGGCTCGATAAATTACCGTCGAGATAGGCAACAGCCAGACTTCCGGCATAGTTGGCAATCAGAACCTTCTTTGCCAGACCTGTAACGAAGCGTAGGATTCCCTCGTAAATATCCTGTCGGGTGGTTTTCCTTTCCGCCAGTTCATTTTCTATATTCTCATAGCGCACAATCGGCCCGGCTACAAGCTGAGGAAACATCGAAACAAAAAGCAGGAAGTTCAGAAAGGATTTTTGTACCTTTACCTTTCCCCTGTAGGCATCGATCGTATATGAAATAGTCTGCATCGTATAAAAAGAAATCCCTATAGGCAGCGAAACACCGGTGTTGGGAATTCGCACATTCAGTAATGCATTGATGGTGCCGATAAAAAAGTCTCCATACTTGAAAACGGCCAGCAGCCCTAGATTCAGCACCAGAGAGATTATCATGAAGGTCCTGCCTTTTTTTGTATTCTTGTGCTTGCCGGCCAGACCCCCGCAAACATAATCAATCAATGAGCTGTAGATGAGCAGTATCACCCAGACCGGCTCGCCCCATGCATAGAAAAAAAGAGATGCAACAATCAAAACTATATTCTTAATCTTGATATTTGGAGCAATCATATAAAGCAGAATGGTTATCGGCAAAAATCTGAGCAGAAAAACTAAACTGGAAAATACCATAAATCCTCCAATTCAACCATGATGGCCTAGCTGGATGTAACTAATACTGCAATAATCCGACAAAAACCTAAGGTAAATAATACCACGGAATTGCCTGCAAAGCAACTGGTGAGCTAAAGTAAAACCATGATTATGGTAAGACCTCTAAGGAGCTTTTCCGTATTTTCGCTACGGCAGCTCACCCCTAGCTTGAAACTACGCGCACGATAAAAGTGTTTTGCATTTATACTGATTATTACTTGTTGTGTTATAGTGTTAATGTAATCTAGCCCGGATATAGAATAAGGAGGCAAAAATATGGAGTCTGTTGCTTTAACCAATAAACAGGCATGCAGGTTCATGCTTTTGAAGCAAGGGCTTATAGGCAGTTACAAGTTTTCCGGCAAACAGGGAGTGCTCGATTTTATTGGTCAGGCGGGCTGTATTCAATTTGATCCTATTGATGTATGCGGCAAGAACCCGGAGCTTGTTTTACAGTCGAGGGTTAAGGGCTTCACCAAGCAAATGCTATATTCACTTTTGTATGAGGATAGGACATTGCTGGACTACTTCGACAAAAACCTTTCGATTATGGAAACCAAACACTGGCCCTATTTCCGGCGGTACCGCCAAGCCCATGAATCCGGGGGCAGAAGTCACGACGAGGTCAACGAGGTCTGCGATGAAATCAAGAGAATCATAGCAGAAAAGGGCCCTGTTTCGTCGGCTGATGTTGGCTTTGATGATAAGGTTAATTGGTATTGGAGTAATACAAAGCTCGCCCGTGCTGCGCTGGAAACCATGTATTTCCGTGGTGATCTGGTAGTACACCACAAGAAAGGTACGATCAAGTATTACGACCTAGCTGAGAATTGGATTTCCGCCGAGCTCTTGAGCGCGCCTGAGCCCTACCCCGACGAGCTGGACCATCAAAAATGGCGAGTGCAACGACGGATTGGAGCAGTAGGACTGCTATGGAACAAGCCCTCCGATGCGTGGCTAAATATCTGGGGATTGAAATCCGGCCAGCGAAACGAGATTTTCAGGCAGCTACTTATAGAAGATAAAATCATTGAAATCACGGTTGATGGCATAAAGGAAAAGCTATATTGCCTGTCAAGCGACCGGGCTCTACTTGAAGCTGTGCT
>CAYOKA010000195.1:0-3445 GCA_964404395.1 uncultured Oscillospiraceae bacterium
GATATAACCTATCTGTATACAGGCTTCTGTGCAGTAGGTGACAAATCCAGGAAGGGTGCAATGGTAACTGTACTCGGACCGGATATGCTCACTATTAGGGAAGCTCCGGTGTTTATTGCGCCGAGCGAGCCTTATAGCAAAGGCAGCGGGTTTGAAGGGCACGAGTTTTTCGAAGCGCCTTCCATGAGGAAAAGAGGCGACACCTATTATTTCGTTTATTCCTCGGTTGTATTCCATGAGCTTTGCTATGCCACCAGCAAATACCCAACGAAGGACTTTGTTTATGGTGGGGTGATTGTCAGTAATAGCGATCTTCATATTGATACTTATAAGCCTGCAGAGAAACCCATGTTCTACGGAGCCAACAATCACGGAAGTATTGCGGAAGTTAATGGGCAATGGTATATATTCTATCACAGGCATACCAATGGAACGAATTTCAGCCGCCAGGCCTGCCTGGAGCCTATTGAATTTTTGGAGGATGGTTCGATTCCACAGGTAGAGATGACCTCCTGCGGGCCAAATGGCGGACCTCTTGTAGGGTTCGGAGAGTACCCGGCTTACCTGGCATGCAATCTGTTTTGTAAGGAAGAATCTCTGTATACGGACTGGACTGCATCCTGGATGAACAACCAATTCCCTAAGATAACCCAAGACGGGAAGGACGGGGATGAAGAAATTGGATATATTGCCAATATGAAGGAATCTGCTACTGCCGGATTCAAATACTTTGATTGTAAGGGAGTTAAAAGGGTCAAAATCAAGGCGCGTGGATACGCCCGGGGAGACTTTGAGATTAAAACGTCCTGGAACGGGCCGGCTCTGGGGAAGATATCAATAGAATTCACGAATGTATGGAAGGAATACTCTGCTGATATTGCAATACCGGACGGTATACAAGCGCTATATATCACTTATACCGGCAGTGGAAGTGCACATCTGGCTTCCTTTACATTGGAGTAAAGAAGCAGGATCATGATAGTTTTCAGATTGCTCCAGTTATGGTACAATATTAAATCGATAGCAATAATCATGATTAATTCTTCGTTTTTATAGGAGTTAGCAAATGTATAAGCTATTGATTGTAGAGGATGAAAAGTGGGAAAGAGAAGGACTCAGAGATTTTTTAGACTGGGGCAGTCTGGGAATTGACGTGAGTGGCTGCGCATGTAATGGGGTAGAAGGTGTGAGAATGGCTGAGCAGTATAGTCCTGATATCATTCTTACAGATATTATGATGCCCCAAATGGATGGTATCCGGATGTCTCAGAATATCCGCGCTTTTCTTCCGGATACCAAAATCATTGTTTTAAGCGGATATGATGACTTCCAATACGCTAAACAAACCTTTAGCTTTCATGCTTTTGCTTATATGTTAAAACCGATTGATAGGAAAAATCTCGAAGAATGATATTCGATGACCCACTATATTGTCTGCCTTATAATATTGTAATAGCATAATGGGCTATCCATATGGAAAAACATATAAGAATCTATAAGAATCTACATTAATCTAAAAGAATCCAGCGTTCAGATAATATTATTTCACAAGGAGAAATCACTATGAAAAACAGTTACATGAAGCCGGTGCCACACGCGGCACAGTATGTTCCCATGAGCCTCAAGAAAAGAAGCAGTATACTCCCTGCCAAAAATGTGAACAGTCTTTATCCTGCAAAGTATGATACTGATGTTTTCGTGACAGGCAATGGTGTGCAGCGTATTGATTTATTAGGCGAACCATATCATGACAGACTGCTGTTCAAGCATGAAAGAGTATGCGTGCCAAAATGGGGGCAGGCACCAGAACCCCCTAATATAGCGTATTTGCTTCCGGAGATGCGAGAGTTACTTCGCCTGGGTGAATTTGAAAAGGCTGCAAAAGTAATGGACGATGCTACTAAGAAGGCCGGATACGACAAAATGATAGCAGAAGGCGGATATGGCGTTGAATATCCGCTGATGCCGCTTCGACCCCATGGCGCTATGCAGATGCTACTCGACTTTGATGAGGGTGAGCAGTGCCAAGACTATGTCAGATACCTTGATATGTCGTCGGGTGAAGTCACGGTTCGCTGCGATGATAAAAAGGGTGGTATTTTGCGGCGAGCGTTCATATCTTTTTCCAATGATGCGGTTATACAGGATTTCAGACGGTTAAATGGTGAGATGCTCAGTGTGAGCATCCGTTTTGTGGAGCCCGGCGGACTCCCTTCTCATTTCAGTATGGAGAAGCCAGACGGCAGCGATATTGTAGTAGAGACAAAACCCGAAAGCTGTGTAATTTCGTGTGCATACAATACTGAATTCGGTGAAAAAGGATATTGCTGCGTGACGACTGTACAGACTGATGGTAGCAAAGACGCTAAAAAAGGACAAATTTGCATTACAAACGCTTCAAGCATCATGCTTATTACACGCACAGTCAAATTCGAGAGCGATTACAAGCATGACAATGCTTATGTGGTACTTAAGGACATCAACAGCATATGCGCTAACTATGAGGATATGCTGAAGGAAAACGAGGAGCACATATCGTCTATGATGGAGCGCTCCTGTGTGAGCTTTGGCGGTAATCCGGCCCTTTCGGCAGAGGAATTGCTAAATGCTCAAAATAGTGGTGAGCTGTGCCCCATGCTGCTGGAAAAACTCTATGACATGGGTCGATTCTTTATGATTATGGATACCGGCGAAGATCCGCCAAGCTGGGGACAGCATAATATTAATACCAACCTGCAGGTATGTGCAGGAAACATGACAGGCCTTCCTGAGGTTATGGAAACCTATTTTAGGTTTTATGAGAGTAAATTCGATGATTTCCGCCTAAACGCAAAGAATATCTTTGGAGCAAGAGGGGTCTTGGGCAGTGTCCATTGTGATTACGATTCGGGAAGATTCTATCAGTTTTCAAAAACCTATCCTCACCATTGCTGGACGGGATGTCTCGGCTGGATATACAATGAGTTCTGGGGCCATTACCTGGTGACGGGGGATGTGGATTTCCTGCGCGACCATATTGTCCCGGGACTTAAAGAAATAGCACTCTTTTATATGGATTATTTGACTGACACTGATGAGAATGGAAAGGTGCTATTCTACCCCAGCTATTCACCGGAGAATCCATCAATGAACGACTACCATGCCCCGTATCCAAGGGATGTATTCGCTGTGAATGTGAACTCGCTAATGGATATTATGGTATGCCGTGAGGTTCTTGACAATCTTATAGAAGCCTGTGAGACATTAAAGCTTGATGAGGCAGAGCTCCACCAATGGAAAGAGTTGCGCAGGAAGCTGCCTGATTACCTGCTGGACGAGGACGGTGCAGTCAAGGAATGGTCTTATGCGCACTCAGTTGAAAACTATAACCACAGGCATGTATCACACCATTACGATGTGTGGCCGGGACGCGCAATATCTCCGGAAAAGACTCCGGAGCTGGTGA
>CAYOKA010000196.1:0-3440 GCA_964404395.1 uncultured Oscillospiraceae bacterium
GAAACATTAATAGCACTCTTAAGAGCGAAGCTGTATCTTGCCATGACATAACCAGTTAGACTCCCGATTGACAGGGAAATAAGTATGGTATATAAAGAGGCTATAATACTGTTTGTCAACGCCGGCAATGAATTGTTTACTATCGCAAAAAATTGTTTGAAATTGTAAAAAACACTTTTAACATATGTAAATTCTATAGGTCCGCTCTCTCTTGTCTTACTGAAATCCTCCAATAATTGTTCTCCGGGAATAGTTACCGAGTACTGTCTTCTAAAATGATTTTCCAACTTAATCGCGTTTTTAGTGGTAATTATAGATCGATAGCCGCTGCCACTATCGTAAAATACCTCATACTGTCCATCTTCATGCGGCGCAACTTTAACCGTTACAGTCATTTTAGGAAGTATGGGCTTCGGGAACGCCGACATTTCTACATCTGATGCAAAAGTGGTATTCAGGAAGAATAAAAGTGGAACCACTACAATAAAAGCCATGGTTGTAAGAATAATAGCAACCACCGTCTTTTGAATAATATTTAGCTTATCCATCATCGATTCCCCCCAACCTTTGTTTTATATTTCGATACCTTCAGATACAAAACGGTAACCAACAGAACAATCACTGTTGTTGTAAAAGAGAGTGTAAAGGCAATTTTTTCACTGGTCCCGATCCCCGGCACGACATCAACATAAAAGGCTATTCTTTCAACCAAAAATGGCGCCCTGCCAAAGCCTAAAACCATTACCGCGATAGCCCAAACCTGAATTGCGGCGATGAGCCTTAAAATTACTGAAGTAATAATGGAGGGCTTCAGAATAGGTAAAGTAATATCGGCGAAAATCCTCCATTTTCCTGCACCAAAAGTATAAGCTGCTTCCTTTAGCTCCTTTTGCAATCCCTGTAGCCCCGCCAGTAAAATAATCATCACCGATGGCGTGACCGTCCATGTATCGATCAATATAATCAACAAAACAGCCATAAAGCCTTCTGCATTAAGGAACACAATCGGTTCTTCAACTAGATTCAAGAAAAGCAGAACAGTATTGATCCATCCTTCCTTTACAAGACCGGTTTTCCAAAGTATAGCAACCGCAGTGGGTGTAATCGCCATGGGAATCATGGCAACAAAAGTCAGCAGCTTTGCACCTCTAAATTTTCGGTTGAGCAAAACTGCCAGCAAAAGGGCTAAAAAATACTGCAATACCACGGATATCGCCGCAAAGGCAGCCGTATTCAACACCGCTTCTCCAAATAGATCCGACTGAAACATCAGAATAAAGTTTTCAAGGAGTGTAAATTCTCCATCAGTATTGGTGAAAACCTCAACCATACCGGAAATAACCGGTGTAAGCCAAAAAACAGCATAGTAGATGAATACCGGCGATAACAAAAGGTATGGCATTATTTTTTTTGTTTGGAATGTTTTTGATTTAATCAAGATAAATGCCCCCCTTCAGAAGAAAAAAAATGAGAAGGATGTTTTATACATCCTCTCATTGTATCACTAAAATGCATCTATTTCTTTAGCCCTTCGAGCTCGTTCTGGAGTCCGTCAAAAAACTCGTCATCGGGAACTGCTTTATCAGTGAGTATCTCATTGAGTAAATCGCCATAAAGAAGCTTCACCGCATTCCAATCAGTATATTCGGTTGACGGTACCCCTGATATAATAGTTGTATCAAGCATTTTTGCACCTGCAAGCATAATAACATCATCTGTATCCAAAATAGCCTCTACTTCTTTGATTGGGCTTAATAAACCGCCCATTTGCATACAGTAATCATAGTTCACCTTAGAATCCAGGATATAGCTAATGAACTTCTCTGCTAATGCCTTGTTTTTTGCGCCCTTTTGTATCCCATAGCACCATGCTCCCGCAGTGGATCCGGCGCCCTTCGATCCTTTCGGTGCAGCACCAATAATGTATTCATTTGGAGCAGCATTATAAGCAACACCGATGGGACCCATATGAGCAAATGTAAGCCAAACTGCGCCGCTCTTTAATGGATCTGTTGGGGCAGTATACTGATCCTGTTCAGGATAAAAAGCGTCTCCCGCTGCCATTTTGGATATAATGCTCATTGCTTCTTTGAAACCGGCAGAATTGAATTCCGGAAATTTAGCACCATAGGCCATCCCTAGTCCACCCATGGGATAAAGAAGCTGTGATCCGGTCATGTTTGCAGGCATCATTGTTTTTCCAACGCCTTCGCCCTTTGCGATGGCAATCGCCCAATCCGCATATTGATCCCAGGTGAGGCCGTTCACCACATCCTCTTCGGATAAACCCGAAGGAAGGTACTCAATTGCATCTCTATTGGCAATGGTTATATATACGTCAAAGCTGATTGGTGCAAAATACGTCTTACCGTCTTTTTTAATGGAATTATCAAACATGTTGGTAAGGTTGACTTTGCTTGCATTGATGGTATTGGTAATATCCTCTACCCACCCACCATTAACATAGGGCGCCATATTCGCTGTGTCTACCAGAAGAACATCCGATACAATATTATTGCTTTCCTGTTCGGACTGGATTTTCTTAATGCTGTCTGCCTGAGAAACGAAATCCACTTCCACCTTTACGTTATGTTTAGTTTCAAAGCCTTTAATAAAGTCGTTCACGATGTATTCCTTTTCATGTGGCTGTGGCGAACCGCTCATACTAATTTTCAGTACCTTCTGGCTTGCAAACGGTACAGTACAGCCAGTAAAAACCACCATGCTTAAGAAAACCAAAGACAAAATGAGACAAATCAACTTCTTACTCATCTTACTCCTCCTTTTTTACGCTTTATTACGGCTAAATCCATCAGGTTCTTTGTGCAATGCATTTTAGCCGCACTAGGTTTATTAATGGAAACGTTTTCATTTTTCAATAACATTCTATCATTATAGAAACGTTTTTGCAAGAGTATTTTCATAATTATATTTTATACGCTGTAATGCCTATATCTTAGCCATTTTATACATTTTATATCTTTGTGGTAGCGTTTTCATGTATTTATATTTCATAGTTGGGCTTTTAAGTTGAAAACATTTTTTTGCTTCTTGCATATTGCATAGTAAATGCTATAATTTAGATAATAACCACATTGGCAATTCAATTACAGGAGGAATTCCATGGGCTCAAATATAAAGGATGTAGCTAAGCTTGCAAATGTTTCAATTTCCACGGTCTCACGCGTTATAAACAACGCTCCGAATATAAATCCGGAAACTAGAAAGAGAGTGCAGGACGCCATTACAAAACTCAATTTTAAGCCGAACAGGCTGGCACAAAGTCTGGGCAGTGGTTCTTTTCGATCCATTGGAATTGTTTCGGCACGTTCTTCAAACCAAGGATTTGTACCCCTCATACTTCAATCAATATCCGATGTTGCTGACGAAAGGAATTATGAAATCATACTTAATAATTCAGTCGGAGAAAAAAAGGAAAT
>CAYOKA010000197.1:0-3429 GCA_964404395.1 uncultured Oscillospiraceae bacterium
ATTTATTACACCTCTGTTTATTTAAAGATATATTACGGAGAAAGCCATATTCATAGTTAGTAAAAACCATTCCATAATATATACTATTATTGTAGTGTGTTCATGTCAATAGTTTTTCACGAAATCTTTAATAATATTAATATGTGTATTAACTTTATTAAGGGTTACAATTAATAGTACGTAGGTTTTCGTTTAATGTCTTAAAAGAAATGAAACTTTTTATAAAATAAACAAAAAAGCCCGCCGGTTCCCGATAAATCAGAGAATCAGCAGGCCTAAAAGGCTTTTAAAAAGGTGCTTTCGATTTAGTTTTTGCTTAGATTTCGCGGCGGCCTTCCATTGCTTTTGCCAATGTTACCTCATCGGCATATTCTAAATCGCCTCCGACCGGTATTCCGTGAGCAATGCGCGTAGTCTTGATGCCTGCAGGCTTTATTAGCTTTGATATGTACATGGCAGTTGCTTCGCCCTCAACGTTGGGATTAGTGGCAAGGATGACCTCGCGAATGTCCGCATCACGAACTCTCTTTATCAGTTCCTTCATTTTTATGTCTTCGGGGCCTATCCCTTCCATAGGAGATATGGCGCCGTGCAAAACATGGTAAACGCCCCTGAATTCGCGTACTCTTTCGAGGGCGACAACGTCTCTGGGATCTTCAACAACGCAAATAGTACTCTGGTCTCGCTTGGCATCACGGCAGACATTGCAGGGGTCTGCTTCGGTAAGGTTACAGCAAATGGTGCAGTAGCTGGTTTTCAGCTTGGCATCCTTAATAGAATTTGCCAGAGCTTCTACTTTTTCAGAAGATAAATTAAGCACATGAAAAGCAAGCCTCTGGGCGGTTTTATGGCCGATGCCCGGAAGCTTTTCAAATTCTTCGATAAGTTTTGCAACCGGAGGGGAGTAAAAGTAGCTCATATCAGAACAACCCGCCGAGTCCGCCCATACCACCGGTTATTTTGGACATTTCACTACTGACCATCTCATCAGCCATGCGCAGAGCTTCGTTTACAGCGGCTAATACCAAATCCTGCAGCATTTCCACATCATCAGGATCTACTACGTCACGGTCTATAATAATTTCCTTAATTTCCTTTTTTCCATTGGCAACGACCTTAATCGCTCCTCCGCCGGCAGTTGTTTCAACTTCTTTTTCCTGAAGCTCTGCCTGCAGCTTTTCCATGTCTTTTTGCATTTTTTGCGCCTGCTTCATGAGATTATTCATGTTGCCGCCGCCACCATAACCTGGGAATCCACCTCTTGCCATTTCATTTCCTCCTAATTCTATAAATGTAGCGTATACGGTTGGTTTCTGCTTTGTCCGGAACCGTCTCCTACCATTATACTTAAACGGATTATTTCATACAACCTCAATTTTTATAAATGCCCTTTGTCGAAGGCAAAATGCCCTATCAATCATTAATTCATTTCAGTCATCTATTATTTCAAGGGGCAGTCCTGTTTTTTCTGCTATGCTCTGGGCCTTTTTAAGTGCCTCGCTGCTTTTGGAGGGCTTTTCTTTTGAGTATGGGTCGGGGGTAATGTCCTCATCCAGTATTCTAATTTTCATTTGGCGACCTGACACTTTCAGAGCAGCCTCTTCAATTATTCTGATATGTTCCACCAGTGAGATTTTAGATCTAATCTGGCTTTGTTTAATGATGAGGCCAATTGTGTTCTCGTCCGGTTGTACCGCTTTGGCGTTTATCAAGTAAGCATATATTGTCATTCTGCCCATACCTTTGAGATGATCCATTATTTTAGGCCAAAGCTTGTATTCGGGCGTCTCTGCAGGAGCTGCCCAGCTCGCAGCAGCCTTATTGGCCGCGAGAGTACCGGGGGGTTGGACTACAACTGCCTTGTTATCGGTGGATGCGTCTCTTTCTTCGCTCAGGGCAGCCGTATTGTCCGCCGGAGTATCGGAGGGTTCGGCTACGATAGTCTTATTGCCGGTAGACGCATCAGCTCCTTCGCTCACGGCAGCGGCATTTCCCGCTAGAGCTACTGTGGCACCGCCCACATCAGCCGAATCGTCAGAGGAGGTAAAAGCCGCAGAGGGGGCAAAATCACCATTGTCAAGCCTTGCTTCCAATGCTGCAAGCCTGTCCCCAATACTGGGATCATAACTATTCGTGCTGCCACATAGCTTTATCAGCGTTACTTCTAATAATACTCTTTGGTTTGTAGCCCACTTTAGATTATATTCCAGCGCGGAAAGCTCCTTCACCTGATAAATAATTTCATCCTGCGATATTCTGCCCGATTGCTTCTTCAATGTTTCAAAAACATCTGCCGGCACTTCTATCAGGCTATCACAATGACCTTTTGTCGATTTGCATATAAGCAAATTCCGATAGTACAAAACAAGATCGGATACAAAATGTGCAATATCACGGCCATCTGCTACCAGCCTGCTCACATTTTCCAGTATCGCCGTAATTTTTTTATCCAGCATAGCATTCGTAAATTCTGTCATAAAGGTATCATTCACAATGCCGACTACGGAGAGGATATCGTCATATTCAATGTTTTTGCTGCCGAGGGAAATACATTGATCCAGAAGGCTAATGGCATCACGCATAGCACCGTCAGACATACGCGCTATCAATCCTGCAGCATTTGCACTAAGGGTTATCCCGTCAGTGGTGGCAATTTCAATAAGCCGTTTCACTATACTATCGTGTGATAAGCGGCGGAAATCAAAGCGCTGGCAGCGTGAGAGTATTGTGGCAGGCAGCTTGTGAGGCTCTGTTGTTGCTAAAATGAACATGACATGCTCCGGTGGCTCCTCCAGCGTTTTTAGCAGCGCATTGAAGGCTCCTGTGGAAAGCATGTGGACTTCATCTATAATGTAAACCTTTCGTTTTGCTTTTGTAGGGGTATACATGACCTCATCCCGAATTGAGCGTACGTTGTCAACACTGTTATTAGAGGCTGCATCAATCTCCAGCACATCTACACAGCTTCCTTCAAGTATTTCCCGGCACATCTCGCATTGATTGCAGGGCTCGCCATCATGGGGATCAAGGCAATTGACAGCCCTTGAAAGGATTTGTGCCATTGTGGTTTTGCCGGTACCTCTTGTGCCGCAGAATAAATAAGCGTGTGCGACTCTTCCTATACTGACACTGTACTGAAGGGTCTTTACGACATGCTCCTGCTCCACGATTTCTCCGAAACGGACAGGACGCCATTGTCTGTATAAAGCGATATATGACATATTACCATCAGCCTTTCTTATGATCTGTATCTCATGTAGTATGCACTGAACTGTGTACTGGACTTTAGTATAACAGAAGGGAGTCCTAAAAAAAAGTTGCTGACAATGGAAAAATTAATTGGCTGTGCACCTGTTGTCGACATACTTCTACAAGCGTAACCCATATAGTTAACTCTAATCAGGCTACCCTGCGGCACACGAAAGTGAC
>CAYOKA010000198.1:0-2016 GCA_964404395.1 uncultured Oscillospiraceae bacterium
TTAAAACACAAAGGGAAGATCTTATGGACAGATTTGCAAGAGCTATTATAAACAATCGGAAGAAGATTATTGTTTTATTCATTATCCTCTCGCTGGTATCCGTTGCACTCACACTGTTTGTTGATATCAACTACAATATGGCCGACTATCTGCCTCAAAAGGCCATGTCTACCACCGGTATTGAGATTATGAATCGCGAATTTACCCAAGCCATCCCAAACACAAGTGTCATGGCAGAGGATGTTTCGGTAATGGAAGCCCTGGAGATTAAAAGGCAGATTTCTGAGGTCGAGGGTGTAAGCGAGGTTTTGTGGCTGGATGATGTGGCTGATCTAAAGATGCCTCTTGAAATGCAGGACAAAGAAACGGTAGAAGGCTTTTATAAAGACCGTAGTGCCCTCTATTCCGTTACCGTTAAGAGCGGTGCCGAAGCGGAAGCAGTAGAGCAGATACGCGAAATTATCGGACCGGAAGGAGCAATTGCAGGAGAAACAGCTAATCTGACGGACATGCAAAATGCAGCCGTAAACGAAGTGTCTCTGGCTGTTACCATCTTACTGCCTGCTATTATCGTGATACTGATTTTCTCAACTACCTCCTGGATAGAACCGATCCTATTTCTTTTTTCCATAGGAGTATCTGTGGTTATTAATATGGGCACCAATATCATTTTTGGAGAGGTTTCATATATAACCAACTCAATAAGTCCAATCCTTCAGCTGGCAGTATCCATGGATTATGCCATATTTCTGCTCCACTGCTTTGCAGACTTTCGCAAAATGTATGATGATGTGGAGGAGGCCATGTATCATGCAATTAAGGCCTCGGTTACTACCGTGGCGGCAAGCGCGCTAACCACATTGTTTGGCTTTTTAGCCCTTGTTTTCATGGATTTCAAAATAGGCCCCGATTTAGGAATATGTCTTGCAAAGGGCATAATTTTTAGCTTTATTTCGGTCATGGTATTTCTTCCAACATTGACCCTAACCCTTTGGAAGCTTCTTGATAAAACCAGTCACCGAAAGCTAATGCCGGAATTCAGAAATATTGGCAAATACATATCTAAGCTTTTTATACCGGTGGCTATCATAGTTGTCCTTATTATAGTACCCAGCTATCTGGGACAAGGGAAAACTGACTTTTTGTACGGCAATGGCGAACACGATCCGAACCGTCAGCTGGGCCGCAGTAATATCGCTATAAATGAGCGATTTGGCCGCACTAATATTTTGGCCTTTATGGTTCCCAGGGGTGACATTGCAAAAGAGAGGAATTTGGCAGATAAGCTGGAAGCGCATCCCCATGTCAAAAGTGTAGTTTCCTATGCCTCAAGCGTGGGAACGGCTATACCTGTAGGCTTCTTAGAGGGTGATATTACCAGCCAATTCTACTCGGAAAAGTATTCCCGTATTATTCTATATACAGATTTAGCTGATGAAGGGGAAGAGACCTTTAATGCGGTGAATGAGATAAATACAGTTATAGGCCAGGATTACGATGAGTCCTACATGATTGGTCAGAGCGCAGTATTAAGTGACATGAAAACAGTAGTAGAGGAAGACAATGTCCGCGTTAACCTTATCGCAATTATAGCAGTATTTTTAGTGGTTGCCTTTAGCTTCAAATCCTTATCATTGCCTGTTATTCTTGTGCTTACTATTGAGGTAGCCATATGGATAAATCTTTCCTTCCCCTATTTCACAGGCACTTCTATTAATTACATAGGCTATCTGGTGCTTAATACCGTTCAACTGGGCGCAACAATTGACTATGCTATTTTACTCACCAATAACTACTTGCAGAAACGCAGGATTATGCCGGCAAAGAATGCGATTTATGAGGCTCTCTCGATTGCCTTTAGATCCATATTAGTTTCAGCATCGATACTCTCATTTGCCGGGTTCACGCTGTATTTAACATCATCTAATAATATTGTAGTAGATATAGGACTATTGCTCGGCCGCGGCACACTAATATCCATGTTTATGGTTATTTGCTTCTTACCCGCTATGCTTG
>CAYOKA010000198.1:2116-3410 GCA_964404395.1 uncultured Oscillospiraceae bacterium
CGCGGCACACTAATATCCATGTTTATGGTTATTTGCTTCTTACCCGCTATGCTTGTCATGTTTGACAAAGTAATAAGCAAAACAACTAAGGAAGCTGATTTCTTTAGGGAAAAGGGTTTGGAGCGGAATGAAGATGACAAACAAAAATTGGGCAAAAGCCTTGAATAATAATAAAAGGAGCAGCATTAATGAAAACAATTAAATTTGCCAGCTTTAATAAAGGAAAAAGGGTAACGGCACTACTTATTATTGCCGCATTCCTTATTACAATTTGCGCACCAATTCCAGTCAGGGCAAGCTCTCTGAAGGAAGAGGTGGTATATGTCCGTCTCAATAACGATGGTTCGCTCAAGCAGGTATATGTGGTCAATAGCTTTGAGCTGGACGAAAATAACCAAATCATCGATTACGGCAACTATTCCTATGTGCAGAATCTTACCGATAACAGCGAAATTAAGCTGAAGGATGGGAAGGTGACTATAGATGCACAGGGGAGCCAACTATATTATGAAGGCTTTTTAGTGGATCCTGTGCTTCCCTGGGATATTTCAATAAAATATATTCTGGATGGGCAAGAGATTTCCCCCGATGATATACCAGGTCAAACAGGTCGTTTGAACATAGAGGTTGAAACCGGCGCCAACCCGCTTGGGAGCAAGGACTTTTTTGACAGCTACGCGCTACAGCTGGCAATTACTCTGGATAGCAGCATTTGTAAAAACATTTCTGCAAAAGGGGGCACTGTCGCAACAGCCGGTGGGAGCAAGCAGGTCAACTATGTGATTCTGCCGGGAAAGGCTGCAAAGCTTGAGCTGAGTGCTGATGTTGAAAGCTTTGAGATGCCTGCCATTACCATTGGGGGCGTTCGTCTAGATATGGACTTTAGTGTCGGTGATTATGATATGTCTGACCTGGATGAGCTGACCGACGGCATAGCCGATTTGGATGAGGGAGTTCAGGAGCTGCTTGATGGGATTTTCGATATGAAGGAGGGAGTCTCCGACCTGCATGATGGAAGCAAAGAGTTAAAAGATGGCGTTGGAGAATTCAAGGATGGCATAGCCGAGCTTTCCGACGGTACAGGCGAGCTCTTGGATGGCGTTTCGGAGCTTAAGGATGGAACCATTGAAATGGCAGATGGTGCATCGGAGCTGGCTGATGGTACCACTGAGCTGGTTGACGGAGTCCGGGAATTGGATGATGGCGTCGGCGAGTTTGCAGATGGCATTGACGAGCTTTATGATGGCATTAATGAGCTTTTATTAGGCATTTCGAAGCTCAATGGAGGAATGGG
>CAYOKA010000199.1:0-3410 GCA_964404395.1 uncultured Oscillospiraceae bacterium
TGTTAAACCCAACATCGAACAGTATTTATCAAAAAATAGGGTATGTACCCATTTGTGACTCACTCATGTTAAAATTTGAGTAATATCCGGCTATCAAGCTTCTATCCCCTACAGTGCTGATTTGAAGGATATCTCCCCTAATTTTGTTTCTTAACTAATAGTTCAACAAATTGGACACCTTCTTAATTAATAACCTAATATGCATTTAATTGCATTTGTGAATCTTTATACGATAGCTCTATAAATAGTTCCTGAGCTTTTTTATCACATCTACTAATGAACTCTTTCATACCATTTAATGTTTTAATAACATAAAGTTGCTCCTCAGGACAATAATAAAGAACGGTTTCTTTGCCCATATCTAATAAATTTATTATATTGTTCAAAGTTCCTTTACTTATACCATTCCAGATCATAAGCCCATAATCGGCATCCTTAGCCATCTCATAATCTTTAGCTGAATAAAAATCGAATCCTTTTAAGTTCGTTGGAACATCAACATTATGCACATACCAATTACCAACATTATTCCTTGCTTTTCCTTTTGTTGCATAAACCTTAACATTCCTATAATTCTGCTCATTACAAAAATTCTGAACCGCTTTATCAACGCCATTTGCATCGCCGACTAAGATGTTGTAATTACCTTCTATGATTTTCTTGATTTTATGAGTAACTGATTCATTGAGTCTACTAATAGCTCTTGGCCCTGCAATAAATATATTCATTATTAACCCCTTCTTGTCTTTGTTAAAGCCAATACATAAACATTAGCAACATTTTTATCTTCGCTTAAGATTCTAACTGCTTCATTCATAGATGCTCCTGATTTATACAAGTCATCTATTACAAGGACATTTACTTTCCTAGTAAAATGCTTGTTGCTTGTCATGGAATGTGATATAACACTCTTTTCATCTAAATTCTTAGATTGAATATCTGAATTTTTAGTTAAAGAATCATCACAGTAGTATAAATCCAATTCACTTGATAATGCTTCTGCTATAACACTTACAGGCTGATATTTTCTACTTTTATTAGATGGTGGCATAGGTATTATCACATCAATATTCAATTTTTTTGTCCATATGCTTACAAATGGGCTTATCATTTTTATTATATCATCAATTACCTCTTTATTATGCCTATATTTTAATTTGTATAACAATTCACCTATTTCACTTCTTTTTGTGTCAAAAATAGGATGTCCATATTCATTGTATCCTAAATGCTCACTTGATGTAGTATGCAAATCAATCGCATATCCCTCTTTCCAGTTTCCCCAAATTCTAATTGGCTCTCTTGTCATTATACTCTACCCCTAGAATTTATCTGAGTTAGCCTGAGTTTCAGTCAACTTCCTTTTATATACACTTCGTACAAAGTACAAATAATAAAATTATTCTAAATCAATAATATCAATAATTTCCCATATGGTCAAATGTATAAAGGTTCTGCTTTGCGTAGCTTCTTGAATTATGTCCATGCACAAAACAGACAGCACATAGGTGGTATATTTTATCGCTAACGGAGTAAGAAGGTCAAAATTTATTGGCTTAGGGGAAAATTAAGGGATTATTTTCGACCCGGTCTTTTTCGCAGCCTCATGTTGTAATTACTTCAATGCGTATTCAAGTATTTGACGGTTTTTCCATACCCAGTAAAGACTTCGAGTTCTCCATGCAAATCCCCAAAGATTACCTTCGCTGTCAAAGGAAAGATTGGAGTCGATGGATTCATGAGCAGTTTCACAGATGATTACCTCAATTATCTGTTCAACTAACATATGACGTTTTTCTTTGGTAAGTTTATAGCCATCGCAGATAAGCCGGACTTGCTCTGCCCTTTTCTCGGGCGAAGGCAGTTCATATAGCCTGCCAAGGTCATCATCATGCAATTGAGGAAACAGCCAGCATATACGGGCCAGTTCTACAAACGGATCCATAGGTCCTGCAAATTCCCAATCCACGATTCTACACGGCATTCCGTTTTCGGCAAGAGTATTCCATGGTGCGATATCACCGTGGCAGCAGATACGCTCACCTTTCCCGATCTCACGGAGCCCCCATGGCTGCCAAATATCATTTTTTTCTACTTCAAATTTACTCGCAGCATCATGAAGGCTTCTGGCTATCCTCCCGATCTCATAAAGGGCTTCATCAGACCATTTGTATGGGTGGATGAGTTCACCGTCAAATTTTGATGCACGTTCAACGCTGTTATCGGTTACATCAATAATGTGCTCAACAGGTAAATTACAGCTCTCAAAACAGCTTAACAACCGCCTTACACTTTTTGACCACGGTTTTTCTGGGCGTTCGACGTATTCTGCACTTAAAGCAGCTCTTTTTTCAGGTGATAATATCACATCCATATCAAGCAAAGATTGAAATTTGTCCACGATATCTCCTCCTATCATTTTTTCTAATCTTAAAACCAAATCGTTTATATGGCTCTGTTTTTTCTCAAGCTCATCTAAATGCGCTGAATATGTCTCCTTGACATCTTGATCCGCAATACTGTTAAGCACCTTACTGATTTCCTTCAGCGGGAATTCCAGCTCGCGAAGTATTAGAATTTTACGAAGCTTGTTCAATGCGGTTTCGTCATATTGACGATACCCTACTTCCGTCAATGCTGTCGGCTTTAGTAAACCGATAGAATCATAAAAGTGCAATGTCCGTACACTTATACCAAATAATTTCGCTATTTCACTAATTGAAAGCATCGCTTCTGTCACCTCCAGAATTATCTTACACTATGACGTATCTGTAGAGTCAATACTTATAATTATTTTTAAATAGGTCTATAAAAGAAAAGACAAAGAATAAGATAATTTCTTAAATCCATTGCTATTACTCCTAAGCTTTATTTTTTTGATACCGGGATTGTGTGCTACCTCACCAAATGGAGCAATGCGGACACGCTTATGAGCGGTGCTATGAGTGGTGCTTTGCTTGAGAATTATGCAGTATCCGAGATTATAAAGTGCTATTATAATTCAGGCAGAGAACCGTTTATATATTACTACCGAGATAAGGATACCAAAGAAATCGACCTGATTATTGAGGGTAACGGCAAGCTTTATCCAATGGAAATAAAGAAAACCGCTACACCTGACGTGCGGCTGACAAGAGTTTTTAATGTGATTGATAAATCGCCGCTACAGCGCGGAACAGGTGCAATTCTTTGCACAGCAGAAAAGCTCAGCGCTTTTGACAAGGATAATTTAATTGTCCCAATTTCGTTGATCTAGAAATGGGTTCAATAGCCTGCATGGGCCTTATCCTGAATTGCCCCATAATAAGCATATTTAGGTTTAAAATCCTGATCAAACAATAAGGGATTTCGATCTTTTCTCCATGAAGCTTTATCCGATACTCCCCAGAAAGTAATTCCACTTATATTGG
>CAYOKA010000200.1:0-3408 GCA_964404395.1 uncultured Oscillospiraceae bacterium
ACCGAATGACCTACCGCTTTACCGATATTTACGGCAATAGATATTGGACACCGGCAATCGTTGACTAAAAGGGGGGGGTATCTCTATTCCCCCCTATTCCCCACTTCATAACATTAATTAGTACTGATTCAAATTTACTTACTACTCTTCGCTTGCCTTAAAGAATTTGTTGTATGCCCTATTAACCATCACCAGAGCGTTTTCCCTTGCTACTAGCCCATTGGGAATGATCGTGTCTACACCACTTTTCTGGATAATTCCGTTCTCATAGCAGAATCCGAGGCTCTCCTGGGATGAAGCATTCAATTTGCTCGAATCCGAAAATACGCAGGTGTTTTTCTGGCTTACATTGGGTTTAAACTCCTTAACCACAGCCGCTATTGCTTCACATACCTGCAATCGTGTTATGCTTTCCCCAGGCGCAAACCTGCCTTTACCAACACCCTTTACCGCTCCAATAGAGTATGCCTTCAGCACATCCGGGCTTTTTGTATCCTTAAACGGATTCTTCGGCAGTTTCGATATCTCTTCTCCTCCAGCTTCATAATAAAATCTCATAATCAGTTCGCAAAACTCTTCCCGAGTGGTATTTTGAACATAGGAACCCGCCAATCTTGGGATAATCAGATGATTATTATATGTATCCAATAATTCATCAACCGCGCTTATGCTAGCCCCATTAAGACTAATAGTTTCAGCCTTGTCAGGCTCAGGGAGATAAAAAATCAAACCGTCATTCACCAAAACAAAAAGCTTTAAGTTGGCAGATTCGCTTTTGTAATCCGTTGCAGTTATTTCAACTTCCTGTATTCCTACATTAGAAGTCTCAAGATAATACTTATCATTTTGTACGTATCCCTTATTCACTTTATAGTATAGCTTGTCTCCATCTGTATCCTTAAAAAGGCTCTTTAGACCTACATCAACCGTTTCATATTTATCCACAGAAACAACCACTACTTCCTCTACGCTATGAGGTGCCGCATTGCTCTTTGGCATAATGAACCTGCCGCCCTTTATTTTGACAGGCATATCAGTTAGCTTGGATTTGTAAATAGGAATTGGACTTTCAAGCTTGACCTGAAGTACATAATCGCCATCCGGTATTTTCTGCCCCGAAAATGAATAGCCATAAGTATCGATCCCAGGAACATCAGCTCGGACAACACTGCCAATGAAACTTCTGTCTTTGCCCTTTATAACAACGTCTGGGAGCAAAATTTCCAAACTGTCCCCCTGCTTCTCCCAAAAACTGGTCACTATATTATCATAGCTATCCTGAAAATACAAATTGACATTTAGATTGCTGTTGGAATAATTAACAATAAAATGATTTGTAATCACTCCACCCGCCCTTATGTTGTACCTTCCTGATTTGGCAGAATCCAAAGTGAAATATTTCTTAAAATTTACAATATCACCATTTACTTCATTGTGCATAGTAACTACATAATTCCCATCACCAACATATTGGGATTTCTCGTGCTCTTCTGAGTGTCCATTAAAAACTGTTATGTCTAAAATCCCACGCTTTTGCACATGATAGGAGAACTTGTTCTCACCGTGATATCCATTTGTTCCCTTTACGCCTGCAACAATAACCTTTGTAGTTTCCTTTTCCGTGAGTACTATTTCATTCATTCCATAACCATCCAGTTGTACTACGGAATCGTAGTAAGGGGTCATCACATTGACCTTATGAGCTCCCTGCTCAACATAAAACTCATCCGAGCCTGGAAATCCTTTAATGATAGGAAGTTCCATATGGATGTACTGCTCATCAATAAACGGCGTAATAATGACCTGGTTATACGGAATAGAGAGTCTATCACTGTATAGATCAAATGGTATTTCCTCAAACACACGTACAGATTGCAGACCTTTGGGGGCAAAGGTTTTCTTGCCTGTAGATACAATATTTTTGATATAGAACGGTGCGTCTAAGTTGTCCTGATAATAATTATCGGCCGAAGCTGTTGCAACTATTTTGTCATACTTTTTTAATAAACTATCCATATCTAAGTTCATATATACAATGTTGTCCACGATTTTTTCCCCTTTTACCTGTAAATAGCCGGATTTACCATCCTTCATCCAGTAAAGATACACCAGCGGACCTACTACGCGTTCACCATAGATGTCTAAAAGCTCAAATGATGTGTTATAAGATAGCTTGGTTATATTAAAACTTTCAGAGGTTGTGATTCCGTAGGCTGTCGTCAGTTCGACCCTAACCGAGTGCTCTCCTCTTTTAACATTGTTTAGATTCAACACTTGTGTATCAAACCCATCTGCTTGGACATTTATCGTTTTTTTCAATGAACTGTCAATACAGAATTTTACAGTCGCACCAATATTGTCTTTTACGAAATATTTTACCGAAACGCTGTCAAAATAGCTGCCTTCCTTTGTAGGGCTAATTAGCCGGAAATCAGATTCTGGTGAGAAATAAGCATCCATATTTACTAATCCTTCACCGAAAGCCTTATCCCGGCCAGGAGTCCCAAGGTCATCCGTATAGGTTTTCAGTATGCCTTCAATCTCCGCAACGCTCCTGCTCTTTTCCTCAAGCTTAAGCATTGCACAGAAGGCTGAAACAAAAGGTGCCGACATGGAGGTGCCATCCTTAAAAGCAAATTTATCTCCCGGAATGGCACTGTAGATTTCTTCTCCAGGAGCACAAACATCTATGGAATCTCCATAGTCGGAAAATAGTGCAATATCATCATCTTTATTAGTTGCAGAAACGACAATGATCTCATTTTTTTGAGCCGGAAACATTGTCTTCGCATCCATAGCATCATTTCCGGCAGATGCGACCACTACCACATCCTTTGAAAGTGCATAGTCTATAACCATATCCATAATCGGCGAATAACCCGGCCCGCCAAATGATAAATTAATTACATCCGCTCCATTTATTACAGCATACAGTATCCCCTGCGCTATGTCATAATCGTAACCGCCATCATTACTCAGAACCCTAACAGGCATTATTTTTACATTCTCAGGAGTAGACGCCGTAATAATCCCAGACACATGCGTTCCATGTTCTTCTTCCTCCTCATGCATGGGATCATTATCGTCATCAACAAAATCATACCCTTTTACCAATCTGCCACGCAAAAAAGAATGCCTCAGGTCTGTACCGGTATCAACAACAGCGACAGTTACAATGTCTTCTCTATTCTTTAGCTTCTTTGAAAGCTCTTTAGAAAATCCCTCCGAGCCGATTCTTTCGATGCCCCATTCCTGGCTGTCGCTGCCAGTAAGCTCTCCAGCAGTCTCATTGCAGAGATATCTTATATAATCGGGCTGCACATACTCCATCTCAATAATCTCATCGGATGCTTCATTGTAGCATTTGAATAATATTTTCTCTTTGCCTCCTGCAGCCGGGCAATATGT
>CAYOKA010000201.1:0-3404 GCA_964404395.1 uncultured Oscillospiraceae bacterium
TTTTAGCCCTGATTGCGGTAGCAATCGTCATCTATGCAATTTCTTCTTACAATGGTCTTGTCAACAAGCGCAATAAAGTAGCAAATTCATGGAGTCAAATTGAGGTTCAGCTAAAAAGGAGATTTGATCTGATTCCTAATCTCCTGGAAACTGTAAAAGGTTATGCGGCTCATGAAAAACAGACCTTTGAGGCTGTCATGCAGGCAAGGAACAGCTATATGTCCGCTGGCTCACATCAGGATGTTATGAAAGCCAATGGCGAATTATCCCAGGGATTGAGCCGCTTATTTGCTGTAACAGAGGCATATCCTGAGCTAAAGGCTAACACAAATTTTCAGGAGCTCCAACGAGAGCTTTCCAAAACCGAGGACAAAATCACCTATGCCCGCCAGTTCTACAATGATGTTACAATGGACTACAACAATGCGGTGCAGATGTTCCCTACCAGCTTTTTTGCCAACCGTTTCAATTTTGTAGAGGAGCCTTTCTTTACCATTGACGAGAAGGAAGCGCAGACTCCGCAGATTAAGTTTTAGTATTGAGAGCTTGATTTACCTTCATTATACAAAAGTGCCCCTGCAATAGGTTGAGCCTATAAACGGGGGCACTTTCATTCACTTAAATTAAATAGATAGTGCTCTATTTAGTAATTTCACCGTTCAGATCCCACAGATCTGTCCAGTCCTTTGCACCCTCCCACAGGAATACCTGTCCCTTTATAAGTCGGGAGTTCTTGTCAGCCTTCTCAAGCTCCTTCATCTCTTCATCAGTAAGTGAATCCTCAATTGTACAGCGGATATTACCGGCGTATTCATTGCGGTGAATGGAGAATGGTATAGGCGTCTGTCCGCGCTGCACAGCCCACTTAATACAGATAATTGCCGGGTGCACATTATGTGCCTTTGCAATCTTTACTACGATGGGATCCTCAATGTCAACCACATCCTCAGGTGTCTTGTCTCTGTCAGGACGGGTCGGAGATCCAATAGGACAAAAGCCGATAGGCTGAATTCCCACATCCTTGCAGTACTGATAAAGCTCGGGCTGCTGGAAGCAGGGATGTAATTCCATCTCATTAACAGATGGCATAATTCGGGCGTCTCGCACCACCAGCTTCAGCTTTGGAATTGTCATATTAGAAGTACCAATATGCCTTACAAGCCCTGCCTCTACCAGTCTTTCCATCTGGTACCAGGTTTCCATGTAGCTTTCATGGATATAAGGCTTAGCATCCTTGTTGTGATAATCCGGCGGAGCCCCCTTTGGATGAAAATTGGGGAAGGGCCAGTGAATAAAATAAAGATCCAGGTAATCAAGTCTCAAATCCTTAAGAGTTTGTGCGCAGGAGAGCAAAACATCTCTTTTTCCGTGCATATCATTCCAAAGCTTGGAGGTAATGAACAGCTCCTCTCTCCTAATTCCTGTTTCCATGATTTCTTCGAACACTTCACCTATCAGGTGCTCGTTCCCATAAACAGAGGCACAGTCAAACAGTCTGTACCCTACCTCAGCCGCCCCTTTCACCGCAGCCGCAATATCTTCGGCTGAGAATCTGTCAGAGCCAAAGGTTCCCATGCCTACCGCCGGCATTTTGTCACCGCCGCGGAGCGTTCTTTGTGGAACCAATTCAGGATTAATCGCATCATTTTTAAAATCTGCCATCTTATTTCCCCTTTTCTCAAAAATTTTATTATATTGCCCGGTGGGGCATTCCCCACTGCCTATCCTAGTCAACAACAACGCCTTTTTTCAGAATAATGTTAGCATATAGGGCCTTTTCCCCCGTTGCTACAATTGCATAGGCCTTTTTTGCTCTTTCATAAAAAGCAAAGCGCTCCATATTCTCAAACCTGTTGTTATTAGGCTCATGCTTTTTTATAATGCTTTTGTAAACATCCCATATAGGTGTCTCTACATTGTCCCCGGGAACCACCTGCATCAAAATAGCCGGAGCATCCACGTAGGAGTCAAGAGGAAACAGCTTAAGTACAGCATCCAAAACATCGGGAACACTGTGTCCGTCACACCTGACCAACCTTTGTGCATATGCAGCTGCAGGGAAATTTCCATCAGAGAGGACAATTTCATCTCCATGCCCCATTTCCATCAGGATTTTAAGAAGCTCGGGCGGAATAAGTGCCGGTATACCTTTTAACATTACATATCAATCCCTTCAATTTTATGTTTTATTGCCCGCATCCATAGATATACTCATCAATACAGCTGACAACCCTATCCTTAATAAGGCTCTCCGGATTGTTTTCAAGCTGCCCCCGTCTGACCTTCGCATATTGAATCGGCATATACTGACTTAATAATGTAAGCGGTATCTTAACTGTACTTAAATTACATATCATCTTTTCGACTGCGCACTTCACCTCAGGAACCGGCAGATAGTATCTGCATCTGTCCGAAAAGCTGTATTTCCTGGCCAGCCTCAGCTTGTCTTCGCTTCCATGATAATGCCTGTGCCAATGTTCAGGATTTTTTACCATCGCCTCTTCCAGCACTTGAATAAAATCGGAAGGCTGTACATCAGAGGCGCTTTTGAAAAGCTCGTTTTCTATGTGCGACATAGCAAAAAGTGCTTCCCTTAGAGCAAATGTCAATGCCGGCCCTACCTTAAGAATTGCAATGCCATCCTCAACCATTTCCTTAAGTGCCTTCGGTGTTTGGTAATCTGTAGAATGGCCTTCGAATACAAGACCAGGATATCTCTTCAGGGCATCGCACAGCTTACTTGCAGCCTGTGCGTCATATTCGTGGATGCTTTCATCTCCAAACTCCACGCCGGGCTGCACAACAACCGCAATAACATTTTCCCATGCACCTTTTAATTCGTGTCTTTCAAATGCTTCCTTAAAGGCAGCCACTGTCTGTGTAAAATCATCAACTTTTGTTACCCGGATGCCTTCGCCTTCATCCTGACTGCCTCCCGGAATGGGTACCTCACTACCGACAACATATACAGGGTGCAATGCGTCAGGCTGTACCGCTTTCAATGCAGCATAGGCCTCTTCAGCGACCAGAGCCAGTACAGCGCCTCTTTCGGCTATTATCTTCGTATCAAGCTTTTCCTTCGGATTATCATCGCCAAGGTGCATGCTTGTATCAATATGGAGCTTTGTAAAGCCCGCCATTACAAACTGCCGGATCAATTCCTTCGACTCCTCCATGGCCTCGACTGCGGGCATGCTCTTCCATGTAAGCGGCCCAAGATGATCTCCTCCAAGTATAATCTTGTCCCTGGGGAAACCTGTTTTATCAGCAAGAGTATAGAGAAAATTTCTGTAATCGACCGGTTTCATCCCTGTATATCCCCCATACTGATTGACCTGGTTGGCAGTTGCTTCAATCAAAACAAAATTATTGTCCCTTTTGGCTCTTTCCATGGCTGCTTCAAT
>CAYOKA010000202.1:0-3402 GCA_964404395.1 uncultured Oscillospiraceae bacterium
GAGGTTTTCAACGTGCTTCTGCAATTATTGGATGATGGCAGGCTGACGGACAGCCGGGGAAGAACGGTGAATTTCAAGGATACTGTGATCATTATGACTTCGAATCTGGCAAGTCATTTAATTCTGGAAGGAATAAGGGAAGGAGTCGAGGACAGCGAGGAGATTAGGGAAACCGTCATGGGAGAATTGAGACGCAGCTTTAGGCCCGAGTTTTTAAATCGTATAGATGAAATAATATTGTTCAAGCCTCTCCGAAAAGAAGAGCTTGTCAAAATAATTGACCTTTCTCTGGAGGATATCCAAAGGAGGCTCGATGACAGGCATATCACTTTAGTGGTTACCGATGAGGCCAAGGAATTTATTGCTGACACGGCATATACGCCCGAATACGGGGCGAGGCCGGTGAAGCGGTTCTTACAAAAAGAGATTGAGACACAGCTGGGTAAACTGATTATCAAGGGTGTTGCCAAGGAGGGCAGCCGTGTTGTTGCGGATATGGAGGATGGTGCTCTGGTATTTAAAGTGTAGGAGAGAAAGCCGGATTTGTATACCTGCGCCTTCCCCCTGTGTCTATCCCATTACTTTAGGAGCTGCCTATAGTCGGAGGGCGCAAAGCCTGTATATTTCTTGAATACCTTTGAAAGATAGTAGATGTTACTCATCCCGACCTTTTCGCTAATTCTTTTAAGTGGCAGACCGGTATAGGTCAGCAGGTATTTTGCCTCTTCAATGCGCCTTCTATTGAGATAGTGTATTGGTGATTCACCAATATGCTTTCGAAATAGGCGAATAAAATAGTTTGGATGTAAATGTGCAATTTTGGCAAGCTCATCTATAGTTATGGCCTTATGATAGTTATTGTCTATAAACATAAGTACGCCTTTTAGTCTTTCGATTTTTGCGGATTTAGGTAAGCGGATATGATTGGAGGATGAATTGCTCAAAAAGAGTGAGAGCAGCTGAAGAATGCATGACTGCTGCATTAATGTCGCACATATTTCGGGATTATCGAAATTCCTTCTCAAGTCTGTAAATATACGTTCTAAAGCATCGGCATCCTTGACCGTTATGAGATGGGGGAAATGAAGAACATCGAAGAGGTTCATGTCTCTGACTCTTGCTGTAAAATGGCACCAATGCTTGGTATAAACGTTCTTACTTATTACGGAGTAGGATTGCTTTACACCCTGGGGCATTAAGAAAAGCTGCCCCGGCTTTGGATAATATTCATGCCCATCTATACAAAGCCAGCCCTCACCGTCCACTATGTAGTAAAACTTACTGTAGTCAGGTGTATAGTCTATTTCTCTCCAGTCATCCGCAACCTTATTGAAGCCTGCGACAATAACCTGTGTGTTTAAATTTGCAAGGTAATTTTTTATTAGGGTTTCTTCATTTCTGTTCATTTGGGTTCCTGTAAAAAGTTAATATTTTATAACAAAAAGTCAGCTTAGCTTATCCCAATTATACCTTATAATTGCTAAAATTAGAATGTTGAATAATTTCACAGAAGCATCATGTCGAAATATGATAATATAATCCTGTGGAATTAAGGAGGTGTATTATGGGAAATAGGCAGAAATTTTCTTCAACTTTTGCTTCCTTGGCTCAGTTTGAGTGTCCAGAATGGTTTAGGGATGCCAAATTTGGCATATGGAGTCATTGGGGGCCTCAAAGCGTACCAATGTGTGGGGACTGGTACGCAAGAAACATGTATATTCAAGGGACGTCGCAATATCAGTACCACCTGAGACATTATGGACATCCATCCAAATTCGGGTATAAGGATATTTGTGAATTATGGAAGGCTGAGAGGTTTAATCCTGAAGAATTGATGGAGCTGTATGTGAAGGCAGGCGCTAAATACTTTGTTGGTCAGGCAATGCACCATGATCATTTTTTCAACTTTCCATCGCAGTTCAACAGATTCAATTCAGCAGCAATGGGTCCCCAAAAGGACATATGCGGCTTGTGGAAAGCTGCGGCGGATAAATACGGACTTCCCTTCGGACTGACAGAGCATCTGGGTGCCAGCTTTTCCTGGTGGAAGGTAAATAAATGGTGCGATACGTATGGCCCCTACGCAGGCGTACCATACGATGGGAATGACCCGGAGTATAAGGATTTTTACTTTGAAAACATGGAGCATGTTACTGATGAAAGAGACGGCTCCGACTTTCACCCTTGGTATACATCTAACCCCAAATTCCGGGGATACTGGCTGAACGTAATTAAGGAAGTCATCGACCTTTATCAGCCTGATTTGCTTTACACAGACGGCCCTCTTCCTTTTGGGCTGCAAAATTCTTCTACTGTAGAGGATGCAGCTTTCCAAAAAGGTTTGGAGGCAGTAGCTTACCTTTACAATACATCTATTAACAAGTATGGCGAAAACCATGCCGTGTACACACAAAAGGACAGACGCAGCGAAATCTACAGTGTTGGTGTATTGGACATTGAAAAGAGCCAGCTGCCGGGCATACAACAGAAAGCCTGGCAGACGGATACTTGTATAGGTAACTGGTTCTATGATGCTATACAGACATTTAAAAAGCCCGGGCATATTGTTGAAATGCTTATTGATATCATTTCTAAGAACGGGACGATGCTTCTGAATGTACTTCAGAGACCTGATGGCTCGATTGATGATGAAACTGTGTATATACTTGAGGAGCTTGCATCCTGGTTCAGTATATGCAGCGAAGGCGTTTATGGCACGCGTCCATGGAGGGTGTTCGGAGAAGGCGATACCAAGGTGCTGATTGAGGGCTTTAAGGAAGTAGAGGCACAATGGAACAGCTCGGATTTCCGGTTTACTGCTAAGGGAAAGAACCTGTATGCTTTTATACTGAAAGCTTCTGAAAATAGAGTTGTAGTAATTAAGAGCCTTAATGAGCAAGATAAGGCCGTGTCTGTAAGGTTGCTAGGCGGAGAAAAGCTTCCGTTTACTCAGTCTTATGGTATACTTACAGTAAAGCTCCCACAGCAGTTGCCTACGAAATATACCAACTGTATTGCCATCGAGCTTGAATAGCCAGTATTAAAGGGAGGAGTATAAAATGACAAAGAAAAAGCAAGGGTTCAACCCATATCTTCCATCATGGGAGTATATTCCCGACGGAGAGCCGTATGTTTTTGATGGAAGAGTCTATGTATATGGTTCTCATGACCGTTTTAACGGCTATGTTTATTGTATGAATGATTATGTTTGCTGGTCTGCACCTGTCGAGGATTTGGCCGATTGGCGCTATGAAGGCGTGATTTACAAGAAAACAGATGATCCTTTGAATCCTGATGCAAGCATGTGCCTTTACGCACCGGATGTTACCGTTGGACCTGACGGCAGGTATTATCTGTACTATGTTCTTGACCATGTCAGCATTGTATCAGTTGCTGTGTGCG
>CAYOKA010000203.1:0-3401 GCA_964404395.1 uncultured Oscillospiraceae bacterium
GCTCTGCGCTCACACCTGCCGTTATCGAACCGTATATTACAGCTCCGGCTACTAAAACTGCTGCTGCGGCAATAATCCATTTCGACTTCTTCCCCATTTTAACCCTCCATTAACAAAGTAATTGACCTGCTCATCCTGTTTAAGAGCTTTATTCATTACTCTTTAATACTTCTACCATACTGATGGCTTTTATTTTTTTACTGAGTATGCAGTTTGCAAAAATCGTAAATCCAATGATAAGCACTGCGGTCAGGACATATATGCCGGGGCCCGCAATAAATGGTATGTTATACATATCTGTTTGAAACATTGACAGTAAAAAATGCCCGACCCACTTCCCCAGGGGGAGCCCCAGTAAAATACCAAACACAGTTATCAGGTAATTCTCATAGAAAATCAGGCTCCTTACTTCACTATCCTTGAATCCCAATACTTTCATGGTGGCAAGCTCCCTTTGACGTTCAAATATATTAATGACAGCAATATTGTAGATAACCGCAACAGAAAGTACTGCAGCCAGAACAATCATAACCCCAATCATAGATGTCATCATCCCCATATTTTTAACAAGATTCTCCTGTGAATCCGATTTTGACTGCACCGAGCCAACTGCAGGCATTTCCTTAAGCTTTTCAATAACCTGATTTTCATGTTCACTGCTATCGAGCCTGATCACTGCCGAGTTCGCAAACCTTCCTTCCCCGAACAACCGGTCAATGCTTTCCATGCTGCAATACGCACTGTTTCCCAGGTATTGCACGATGATTCCCTTTATCTGCACATCTTTCTTATCCTTGCCGGGGACATAAGGCTTGAGCTGCGCCGTGTCACCGATATTCAGGCCAAGCTCCTCCGAAATCCTGTCGGGCACCAGTATTCCATTGTCGGGAAGCATGACCGGATTCCCGTTTTTATCAATCACCCTGTATATTTCAGGGTCGCTGATCAGAGCAGTAAAAGCGATATCCTTCTTTCTCCATCCTTTTGACACTTCAACGCTTGTTTCAACCACGGGTTCCAACTTTTCGACATATGGCAGGTTCGAAATGATTCTTATCTCCTCCATGTTCAGCAGCCTTGAAAAGCTTACCTTAATATCGTAATTCTGAATGTTCGTGTATTGCTGGTCGATTAGATAATTCACCGAATCGTTCATGGCAAGTGCGATAAAGGTAATGGCAACGGCAAAAATAACTCCGACAGAAGAAAGCAGCGTCCTTCTTTTATACCTGAAAACGTTCCGCAGTATCATTTTCCAATTATATCGGAGGCTTTTCCAAAAGACTGTTATTTTCTCAATAAGTATTTTTCTGCCCTTCGCCGGTGCCTCCGGTCTCATCGCCTCGCTTGGCATGATTCTGAAAACCTTCTTGCAGGAATTGTACCCTGCGAGCAAGCAAAACAACAGCGTCAGCAAGGATGCAGGAACGGCCAGCTCCGGATACAGGTGCATGTCAGTGGACGGAAGCTTGAAATACATGTTTTCAAGCTCGGTGAAAGCTTTTCCGAGAAATACTCCAAAAACAGAGCCGATAATGCTTCCTGTAACGGCCAGGATAGCCGAGTAAGACAGGTAATGCAGCAGGACCTCCGAATCACTAAAGCCGAAAGCCTTCATCACCCCTATTTGTGTTCTCTGGTTTTGCACAATTCTGCCCATGGTAATGTATATGATTGCCGCGGCTACGATGAAAAATAAAACGGGAAAGAAACCCCCGAACGTCTCCAGGCCTTTTATCTCTTCATTCAGCATCCTGTAGCTTGACTGATCTTTCCGTTCGATGATTCCGGTAACAGTATAATCTTTAAGCAGATCCTTCACTTCATCCTTCGCCTTTTTGACATCAGTCCCTTCCTGCAAAATGACAGAAAGATCGTTTATGGAACCCTCGTACCCAAAAACAGCTTGTTCGAAGGACTTTTTTATGTATACTATACCGAATTTTTCATTATCAGGCATGAACTCGCCTGAATCCTTTAGAGTATACACATATTCCGGGCTTTTGACCGAACCGGCTACTGTGAGCTTCACTTCACGTCCGTTAATGATAGGATATATGTCGTCTCCTACGTCCAGATTATTTGCATTGAAGAACTCTTCTTCAACAAGGCATTGATTGCTTGCCGCTTCTGAAAAATACCCGCCCGCCTTTATGACGATATCATTTACTATATCTCTTTTAACATCCGGCAGAGATACCAGCCTGATTGTTGCGTTGTTGTTTTCTTCGGAGATATTGATTTTCGCATCCTGAACGATCCTTCCTGTAGCCATTTTTACACATGAAAGAGATTTCACCTTTTCCTCTGCATTTTCAGGTGCTCTGTAAAAAGTTACCCACAGGTCACCAAGCCGGTAATTGTCATAATAATCCTCACTGGTTCTGGTCAGATTCCTGTAAGTGGCATTGATGCCGGAGTAAAACATCACGCCGATAATGATTAGTATAAGGACTGATATGAATTGGCCCTTTGCCTGCCAAAGATCCCTCATGAGCTTTCTTGACAGTATATTCATTACCACTCAATCCCTTCTGGCGGCAATGGATTTTCGTTGATCTCCAAAGAATCAACCTGTCCACTTCTGACCCTTATTACCTTATCGGCCATTGCTGCAATAGCCGAATTATGAGTAATGATGACAACTGTTTTCTTCTTGTTTTTGTTTATATCGTTCAATAGCTTCAGAATTGATTTTCCCGTCTGATAATCAAGTGCACCTGTGGGCTCGTCGCAGAGTAAAAGGATCGGATTTTTCACGAGTGCTCTCGCCAATGCCACACGCTGCTGTTCTCCGCCGGATAACTGGGATGGAAAATTATCAAGCCTCTCCCCAGGCCGAGGTCGCTCAATACTTCCTTCGCATCAAGGGGATCGTCGCTCGTCTGCATCACCAGTTCAACATTCTCAAGGGCTGTCAGGTTCGGCATAAGATTATAAAACTGAAAAACAAATCCGATACTTTTTTTCCTGTACAAGGTTAGTTCCTTGTCGGTGTATTTAGCAATATTTCTGCCCTCAACCCAGACTTCCCCGCCGGAGGGTCTGTCCATGCCCCCAACTATATTTAGTACCGTGCTTTTTCCCGAACCGCTGGGGCCGAGTATAACAACAAATTCCCCTGCCTCAATGTTGAACGACATATCGTCGGCAGCTTTCACCGTAACCTCACCCATAACATATTCTTTTGATACATTTTTCACTTCCACCAAATAATTTGTCATAGGGTCCCATCCGTCCTTTTTCACAGTTTTGCCCTCATTTACATGGTACCATTTCTCTTTATAAAACAAAATCCCATAAATATAAAACACCTGTAGGGCTATAATTGATTGGATTATAGTCCCACAG
Organism: uncultured Oscillospiraceae bacterium; assembly: GCA_964404395.1. GTDB lineage: Bacteria > Bacillota > Clostridia > Acetivibrionales > DTU013 > JAAYBT01. Next base: position 3,352 of record CAYOKA010000203.1, read on the forward strand.
GTGTAAATCTCTTACCCTGCTGCCTGATACGGCCCGGCCCCACGCTGTTT
>CAYOKA010000204.1:0-3381 GCA_964404395.1 uncultured Oscillospiraceae bacterium
TAATAATTCTTCCCTTCTGGTCTACAGTGTGTTGAAATTCACCATAGAACAATCAATTCACCTCAACTATGGACAATAATCATCCACTTCCAACCACTTTGTCCCACTTCTCCTCCATTCTAAAGCATTTTCTTATAATAATCAATAGATAATAGGAATAATTCTCAAAAGATAGGCATATGGTCCTAGAAAATGGGCAAAAAAAATTGCCCTTCTGAACCCCGCATCTTTTAGAAAAGATCCTTCGTTTCACTCAGAATGACAATATAAGTATTCAGGTAATGTGTGTCATAGTTGAAATAAATGGCACTGACACACTATCGCAGTGTACTATTAAAGATTGTGCGCTTTTTGCGCATAGATATGCTCAGCAATATGCCTACATTCATATAATTAGCAATAAGCGAGCTATTGCCCTGACTCACAAAGGGCAGTGGTATACCGGTAACCGGCAGGATGCCGATACACATACCGATATTCTCAATGAAATGGAAGGCAAGAATTGAGGTTATACATATAGCCATGTAGGACCCATAATAATCCCTTGCTCTCTTAGCTATATAAATACATCTGTAAAGAATAAAAAAGACTAGAACGATAACAAACACTGAACCAACAAAACCTAGTTCTTCGCCTATCACTGAGAAAATAAAATCCGACTCCTGTTCAGGGACAAAGTAACTGCTGGTAGAGCCAATGTTGTGCTCCTGAATTCCAAAGAAGGGTCCTTTCCCAAAGAGCCGCCCCGATCCGATAGCCATTTTGGAATTATTGACCTGCATGCCGGCTCCTGACAAATCAGTTTCAGGAAAAATGAAAGTCATGATTCTTTTCCTGATATGAGAGAATTTATTCGGAAGAACCAGGAACCATACCACTGGTGCAGCAGCAGCAAAAGCGCCTAATGCAATAATGAAGTATCTGTAGGGTATGCCATATATAAAAAGTAGCACAACAAATGCAAATATAAACACAGATGCAGTCCCTACATCAGGCTGCAACATAATCAAGCCAATTGGCAGCATTGCATACAATAGAAGCTTGAAAACATTTCTGCCTATATCCTTTCCTTCCTTCAGCCGCTCAAAGAAAATAGGCACTACCAGGACAAATGCTACCTTGGCAAATTCGGACGGCTGTACAGTAACCTTTACGAAAGGAATTAAAATCCAGCTTTTGCTGCCTCCATGTTCTATTCCCACAAACAGCACCAGCACCAGTAGCACGATACAGCCTATGTATACTGGGATGCCAAGTGTTTTAAAGTCCTTATAGTCAAGCGCGCTGATAGCAACAGCCAGTACAAATCCGATGAAAAAACATATCAGCTGTTTCAACCATGTCATCGTGATTTCAGGGTCGCCAATTGCGCTTCTTAAGGCACACAGGCCTATGATAGACAGAATTAAAACAGCCACCAAGAGTGGATAATCAAATTGCTTTAAATAATTTGTACCCTTCGTCTTTTCAACAAAATACATGATATCCATCCCATTGTGCTGTCAATATTTAATAAATATTAATGCAACCACTTTAGCAGACTAAGCTAACTTGTTCTTATACAAAAATACAATTAACTTGTCTAGCTTTACACTTACACTGTATATTTCACTAAACTCTGCTTCTTGCTCAATAAGCCTATTCAGTTCACCTTTTAGGCAATCAATTTCCGTATATATTTTTTGCAGTTCCAACCCGTCTCTCCTCAATACTCTCTCTCTATCAATTTATACATTATACATGTTATACTTCATTGTCATTGTCAGTTTCTTCCTCTGTGTCTTCTGCCGTGTCTTCCGCTGTCGCCCCAGCTTTCTCATGTTTTTCTGTAGGACTCTCTTGCTCCTGCTCATCTTCTGTCAATGTGGCCTGCGTTGCATCCGCTCCCGGCGCATCTGCCGACATTTCCTCAGCAGCATCCTCCTCCGCCTTGAGCTTCGCCAACAGCGCTCCGTACTCGCTCTGTCCAAGTGTTACAGGCTCATCTTCAATAGCTTTGTTCTTTCTGATCCGCATATATATAAATAAGGCACCAAATACCACCACAAGCAAAGCCGAAAGCAGCTGAGATACCCTGAAGTTTCCCATATACAGGCTGTCTGTTCTCAATCCCTCAATCATAAATCTTCCCACACCGTACAAAATCAAGTAAAGTGATAGAACTTCACCATTTTGCTTCTTTCTCTTTCTAAAGAAAATAAGGAATAAGAAAATAGCAAAATCCCATAAGGATTCATACAAAAAGGTTGGATGGACACCCCATTTTGACAAATCAATTCCTGCGGACAAGCTGAGCAAATACTCGTCAGGCACGGTACCATTCATTCGCCATGGAAGATTGGTCATCGTTCCGAATGCCTCCTGATTTGCAAAATTACCCCAACGGCCGATGGCTTGTCCCAGCACCAGATATGGCACTCCAAAATCAATAAGATGCAGCGGAGAGATCTTCTTTCTCCTGGAATAAATCCACGCCACAATAAGAGCGGCGATTACCCCGCCATATATAGCAAGGCCGCCATCCCTCATCTTAAAAATCTTTGTAAGGTCATCCTTATACTGATCCCAACTGAATATAACATAATATAGCCGAGCACCTATGATTGCAGCCGGTGCCGCCAGAAGCACAAGATCTAAAATGTTTTCCTGCTCCAAATCAAACTTTTTGCAGCTCCTGAGGCCTAACAGCACCGCTATCAGAAATGCAAATGCGATGATAATACCATACCAATAGATAGGAAACCCAGCCACCTCAAAAGCCTTGTTGCTCATCTCAAAGTCAATACCAAATCCCTTAAAACTCACATCCATATGTATCCCCCTTTAAACAGGCTTTATCACGGACATCGCAAGATTGTCCCTCCTAAAATGTCTGTCAAAAATCTCGCTTATATATTTAAAAGATATTCTATCATAAACATCCAAATAGTCAAACATGTTGGCATCCTTAAAGTAAACAGAAATAAATGAATGAGATATGCTTTCAACAGAGTTGAACCTCCTCATGTACTTCCCAAGCATTGATCTGATAAGTCGTTCGTAGCACTCCTCATTAAGTCCATGTTTTTCTGCATGCTTTACCGTCTGGAAAAATTTGTCCATTACCCTTTCGGGATCCTTTGATTCGCCACCCAAAGCCGAAAAAGCATAGCCCTTCTCAATTGAGAAATCAGTAGCAAAAGAGGAATTCAAAAGGCCTTGGGTATAAAGCTGTTCATAAAAGAGCGAGCTTTTCCCTGCCAGCATTTCAAGCAATACCTTCACAGCCACTTCATACATTAGTAGTTCAACACCCTCAGTGGAAACGTGGTTATCTCTGTACCCCATTTGAAATATTGGGCTGGATACCGCCAGAGATTGTTCCACATAGGGTTTGTTTAT
>CAYOKA010000205.1:0-3338 GCA_964404395.1 uncultured Oscillospiraceae bacterium
AAAAAATCTTTTCCAGCAGTAGCGGCTGTTGATATGTGGGCAACACGTAGTGTTGCCCAAGCAGTTGTGGAGCTTGATGGGTAACCCTGCCTAGGGGTTACCCATCAAATCCACAGCTGCGGTATATCCACAGCCGGTTGGGAAGGCTATTAGTAACTATAATCATTGGTGCCCGGGGTAATAAAGGCCTGTCCGATTGTTTTTATCTATTACAAGCATTGCCATTACCTCCTTTGCAAGATGAATTGAGACCTTTCCTTTCCCTCATGGAGATCCTGCCGTCAATCATCACCTCATAAGAATTATGAATGATGCGGTCCATGATGGCCTCCGAGATGGGGCTGTCATTATCTGGGTCTGGATTTATACGCTTGTACCACCCTTCTGTCTCATACTGTGTGCAAAATATAATAGAGCCTTTATCACAACGGGCTTCTACAATTTCTAGCAGATCGTAAGCTTCTTGTGGTGCAAGTGTACGGATCAGCCATTCATCCAGAATAAGCAGGTTAACTTTCTGGTAAACCTTTATGGTTTTCTTAAAGATGCCACAGCCCTTAGCTACGTTTAATTCATCCAGAAGTTCTGGCATACGAATGTATCGGGCTGATTTGAATTTCCTGCATGCTGCATTTCCAAGGGCATTGCTGATATAGGTTTTACCATTCCCAGAAGCACCTTTAAGGATAATGTGGTGTCCATCTTCGATATATTGGCAGGACGCAAATCTGAGCATTTGTGCCTTATCCAGTTTTCTGTCCTCGTGATATTCGATACCTTCAATGGTGGCACTTGGAATAGAAAACTTGGCATTTTTGATGTTACGGGCAACTTTATTGGATTGTCTGCGGTTCCATTCCGAGTCTACAAGCAGCCCCAGCCTTTCTTCAAAACCAATCTTATTGTAGGTTGTCTGGTCTGCAAGCTGGGCTTCCAGTTCAATAGCCATAGCGGTAAGTTTCATAGCTCTTAATGTGGCAATAGTAGACTGATTTATCATTACCGCTCACCCCCTTTGCGGAAGTAACCGGCCCCACGGGTGATACCATAACTGTTAGAAGAATCAATGGGTTTCTCGCAGTTCGTTTTAACCTTGTCCTGCCCGTTTTTTAATATCACACTGATGTTGCGCACGGTAGGTGAGCTGCTGTAAATCAAGACACGCTCACAGGCTTTTTCCAATCGCTCATGTCCATATCTATCCGCAAGCTTCGTCATGCTGGCACAAGATTTATACCCTTGCTCAGGCTCTTTGCCGGAAGTTAGGAAGAACTTTACGACTTCAGCAGTTTTTATGCCGATTGATTGCCCCCAAAGCTGGAAATCATCCAAAGTATAGGTTAGGTATTTCCGATGCTCCGTCGGCATATGTTCCGGATTGACTATCGGGTCTCTTAATTGCATTGACGATCTTGGATGAGATGAGACACGTGAGCCATGAAAAAATACTTCCACCGTCTTTTCTGTCAGCCTGATATCCACACCTTCCCCTATTAAATCAAACGGAACGGAATATTTGTTTTTTCCATCTGATATGAGATAATCAAAGGGGACCTTGGCAGTGGACCAGACTGCAGGTTCATACGGGGTTAAAGGAAGCGGCCTCATGAATGCAAGTTCTTCTTCGAAGTAAGCATTGTGGCGGTTTCCTTCCCGTTTTTTGAAGGGAAAATGGTTTAGCTCTTCAAGCTTTTCCGACACTGCTTTTTTTACTTCTTCGACAGAAAAGAACTTACGGTTCCTCAACGCTGCCATAATCCAGGTAGATGCATATTTCACGGACCCCTCCGCAAGGCTCTTATCCTTAGGATGTGCTACCCTGGCAGGTACAATAGCGGTGTCATAGTACTCGGCCATTTCATGATAACTACGATTTAGAATGGTCTCATATCGCGTGTTTTTGATAATGCCAGTTTTGAGATTGTCCGGTATTAAAAGCCTTGTAGCTCCACCGAAATAGCTGTATGCATGTGCATGGCAACTAATCCACTTACCGGAGGTCATATCTCCACAGGGCTCTGCATAAACGTAACAGCTACATGGAAGAACTGCTACGAACAAATAGGCATCGGTAGTTGCACCAGTCACTGAGTCATAAATTGGAATTGTATTTCCGGCCCAGTCTACCTGCATAACATCTCCCGGTTTATGCTTTATACGCATGGTAGCTTTTGTAATCCTTGCCCAATGTCGGTACTTATCACAAAACTGCGAGTACATATATGGCGTGTTGTTATTGGCATAGCAATTATCACAATACTCGCTCCAAAGAAGTGACAGGTTTACTCCCGGTTTGGCCAGCTCCTTATGTATGTAGCTGTAATCAGGCTCCTTTCTAGGGTTTGTAGCTGTCAATCGATCAGGATAAAATGTAGCCAACAGTATTTCATTGGTTACAGAATCATCCAAGGGCCATTTGATGTTGTTTTTGGATGCAGCATTGAGTACTTCCCTAATAGTATTACGTGAGCTGTACACACTTGCAGCAATCTGCCGCTGCGTGTAGCCAAGGCTTTTAAGCCTCAAGATTTCTCGATAATTTACCATGATTATCGACCTCCTATAATGATGGTCACAACTATGTGTGCCAATACCATTATAGGGCTAATTGTTATGAATGGATCACCTTTCATGAAGGTGGGTCAGTTCAGTCGTGACAGTGGGTCTATTTTACCGTGCAGATGGAGCTGCACTGCCGTAATATACACTTGGTGACAAACCACGCTTCCTGAGGGAATTAACAAGTACGGCACAGGCATCCTTAGCTTTAGCACTTAAACCCAGGTGATAGTCAATTACTGACTTGTCAAAGACATCGATCAGTGAAAGTTGAAAGAAAAACCTGCCTGTCCCGGCAATATAACCATATTTTATATCCATCTGCCACTGCTGGTTTGGGCCTGTAATATCCTTGCGCTGGGCAAGTTTTCTGGGTCTGTTACGGTGTATTTTCCGCTGTGGCCGTAAAACATCCAGTTCCTTGCATAACCGATAGACCTTCTTATGGTTTATGATTATATCTTCTTTAAGACAAGCGGTAATTTTCCTGTAACCGTAGGGGAACCCGTCACCGGTAACAAGTTCAATAATATCGTTTTTGATCTGTTCATCAGTTACTTTTTCTCCCTGCTCGTTCAGGGAATAGCCTGGTATTTCACGGCCCCTAGGCTTAGTTCTATTTTTAATTTCTGTTTCTTTGACATGGTAATAGTAGGTGGATGGTGCAATGCCGACAGCGTTAAGAACTTTAATAGCTTTATATCCCTTTTTAATCCACCTTTTAGCAATGGCAACCCTGTCGGCTATCAAGGGTTTTGCATATCCCTCAGTTCCCGCAA
>CAYOKA010000206.1:0-3332 GCA_964404395.1 uncultured Oscillospiraceae bacterium
TATTTCCATAGAAGAATATTTGTCTTGCGGGATTGTTGGGATCATAGGCCCGGAAACCGAAATTCTCATATTCGCCCACCGTTTCCAGCTTCCATCCTTTCGGTAAATCCATGCTAAAATGGCCGCCATCATATGGCTTTAAATCAAGACTGACCTCTGGGGCTTTCTGAATGTTGAGCTTTATGCTCTCCACCTTATCTTTTGCTCCATTTTTTTTAGCAGGAGTGAATGGTATTCGTTCTGAGGGAATAGCTATTCTCGTTATAATAGCTGCCGCCTGCGATCGGGAAATCGTTTCATTTGGGCCAAAAGTGCCATATGCATCGTTACCGGTAAGAATACCCGATTTGTAAAGCCTAAGGATTTCGCTATAGTAGGGTGTACCGGTATTAACATCAGGCAAGGCATCTATTTTATTAATAGCGGTAAATTCATCTTCAGGAAGAGCACGTGCAAATATGTAGGCCATTTCAGCTCTGGTGGCGGGCCTTGTCAGGTCTTCAAAGGTGTCAAACTGGACTATTCCCTTATAAACGGCATATTCCAGATGCGCATAATACCATGGGGAGCTCTGGTGAAACTCCCAGCCGCCGCCGTTATAAATATTGTTTACTCTTGCGGCTATTGTTATTGCTTCAGCTAAGGTTACTCCGACATTTGGGTCAAAATTTGCTCCTTTTCCCTGCATCAGGCCCAACTCATACGCCTTGCAAACAACACGCTGCTTATTATAGCCGAACCATTCATTTTCAGTGATATCGGGAAACTGCCCCGGTTTATAGCTTTGCACTTTAGCAAGGTTGGCCATTGAAGGCTCTGTGGCATAGGAATTAATCGTCAATGCTGTTATTGTGACAAAGACTATACATAGGACTGCTAAAAAAATACGCTGTGTTTTTTTCATTTAACTCCTCCTCTCATATCTTAGTGCTTCGTTCATATAACCCCTTGCTACTTTCACCAACGAATTGGTGCAAATACTCCATTCTTCCCGAGAGTTCATCCAAAACAATATTAGCACAGACTTCGGTAATGTTTATTCCGGAGTCCACAGGATAGATCTCTACCTGAGTTTCCGGGCACCTTGTAAGGTGATGAACATTATGTAACCTTGTTATGCTACATGTTATAATTCTCGATAAATCTCTGTAAAATGACTGCACATTCGCTGCGCGTTGTGTTACCCCGCGGGCCAAGAAGGTCATTGCCATTGCCCTGAAGTAAACCCTCGGCAACTGCCCACTGCATATATTCCAGCGCCCAGCCGGAGGGGCTGTCGGTGAAGGCGGAGAGATCGCCGCGGGCGCTTACATTGTATTTCTTGTAATCCGCATAAGAGTAAAGTATCTTTACCATCTGCTCATGGGTAATAATGTCTTCCGGCCCGAATTTATCCGCAGAGTAGCCATCTACAATGCCATTCCCGGCGGCCCACGCCACTGCCTTGGAATACCATTTGCCCTCCGCAACGTCGGCAAAGGTTCCCGGATTTGCCGGATCCGGCTCGCCCTCCAGCCTCCAGAGGATTGTAACTATCATGCTCCGGGAGGTGCTAGCCGCCGGACTGAAGGTCTTATCGCCGGTGCCTGTCATTAAACCATTTTCATAGGCGAAACTTACCGCGTTATAGAACCAGTCCTTCTCACTCACATCGGTAAAAAGATTATCCTGCGCATCAGTGTCACTTAGGATTGTACAGTTTTCAATCTCAATGGGAGGTGTCGCAGCTGTACTTGGCATCTTAATAATGCCGTAATTCAGGCCCATAAAATCGCAGTATTTTAAGCTGACGGGACCCTCAAGAGAACCGCCGGCTTCAAGTCCAAAGCACCAATCAGCACCTGGCTTTTTCCGGAAGGTAATGTGTTTGTCTGCTTTTCCCTCAGCTGTTAATGCTCCTATTACCGAAAGATTTACCCCTAAATCTAAGTTTACTGTGACACCGGGTTTTATTTCAAGAGAGCTGTGGATGCCATCATCTTTAGCCCCATTTCCGAAGACCTTCACACTGTTAGTCATCAGATACGGGGTGCCTGCGTGGCCCCAAATTGCATGTTCAACAGAGGGGTTTGTTGTACTTATGCTTCCGATACCTCCATTGAATCTAATATACCGGTAAGCTTTGGGATAAGTCCTGCTAAAAGTGCTGGGGACGCCATCAATATTCTCGTTTATTTTGGCATTTGCTCCGATTACAATTGGATATTTGTCAGTTGTTCCGTCCCCGTTAAATGTATTGCCACTGATTGTCACCGTTTGATCTGCTGAGCTTCTCTCATTTTGTGAGTAAAAGATTTCAACTATACGTTCCATTCCGCTCTTGATGCCATTAAATGTACAGTTCTGTAAAACAGCCGACCTGCCACTTTCAAGTCTTACGGGCTCTTTTGCAATATTGTTGAATGTACAGCCATCAATGCTTATATCGATATCGTCCCGCTGGTTAAGCTGCACTATAATACCGCGGTTATAGCCTGTAATAGTTGTATCTGAGACATTAAGAGTTCCTGCCCCTGCAAGGTGGTACCCGTTTTTGTAAGAGATTGCAGCAGCAAACTCGCTTCCAACACCTATAGGATCTTCAAATGTGCAGTTATTCACCGTGATATTTATAGTCTGACCGTCACCGCCCTCGTTGGTATCTACACCACGCAAAGTACCTTCACCTTTGCTGTTTGTGAATGCACAGCCAGTAAATGAAGCACCGGCAGTATTTGTCGAATCCAGGGACTTGACAATTATGCCTTGCCATCCTGCGTCCTTCCATGCAGTTTCCCCCTCGCCATCGGGCACGGTGCTAAAAGTAACACCTTCTGCATTCAAGGTGCCGTTTACTTCAAGATTAGAATAAGGAAATTTGCCGGTACTTTGTATGGGCACATTTACACGATTACCAAAATACACCTTTGAGCCGCTGGCAATAGTCAGCGTAGAGCCTTGTATCACTTTTGGCTGACGATTACCAGCTGTCTTGCAAATATAATAGATTCCCTCCTCCCATGTCACCTCTCCTTCGATATCGGAATCGATATAGGTCGCCTTTTCCCTTGTCACCTCTCCTTCGATATCGGAATCGGTACCCGTTACCACCTCCGCAGATACCACAGAAGGTATCAGCGCCACGAACAATACAACGCAAAAGACAAGCACACACAATTTAACTCTTTTCATTTACTGCTCCACTCCTTCCAATTTTAACAGCACTATTATTCATAGTATCTGGGTGACAGCACCACATTCAACCAACTTACAAGACTTGTACAGCGGATATCGCGCATCACCAATCATGATCTATTGCCATTTCATCATCTGTTTTCAGGAAATAATCATAC
>CAYOKA010000207.1:0-2013 GCA_964404395.1 uncultured Oscillospiraceae bacterium
ATGAAGGAAATTCAAGTCTTTAATCAACAGGGCTCAGAAAAGACACATATTAGAAAGAAAGCCCAGAGCCATGCAGAAGCCATCCTACACGCACTTAAGCTCAGCGCCATATTTCATCCGACGGTTGAGGCCATAAGCTCTTTTGGTACTGTCATCGTTGTATTCTTTGGCAGCCAGCTTGCTTTAGGAGGAAGTCTGTCTATTTCAGAGATCGTTGGTTTCCTGCTATATTTGAATTTATTTTATACACCTATCAGTGCTCTTGCCAGGGTTATTGAGGATCTGCAGCAGGCTATGGCAGGTGCAGACAGAGTTTTTGAGGTAATGGACACGGAGCCTGACATTAAGGACAGCTCGGAGGCAGAGGATATTGACCGCAGCAGAGGAGAAATCACCTTTGATAGTGTCAGCTTTAATTATGTGGATTCTATGCCGGTACTTCAGGATATCAGCTTCCAGGCTAAGCCTGGGGAGATGTTGGCAATTGTAGGTCCTACCGGGGTAGGGAAGACAACGATTATTAGCTTAATCGCACGTTTCTATGAGCCGGTATTGGGTAGGATACTGCTGGATGGCATGGATTTGAGGGATATTACCCTTTCATCGCTCAGGAACCAGATTAGTATTGTTTTACAAGATATATTTCTTTTCAATGGCACGGTGGCTGAAAACATTGCTTACGGGTGTAAAGAGGCTACCATTGATGAAATCATACGGGCTGCAAAAATGGCCAGGGCAGACGATTTTATTTCTGAAATGCCTCAGGGCTTTGATACCATTATCGGGGAGCGTGGAGTCAGGCTGTCGGGAGGGCAGAAACAGCGCCTGTCCATTGCCAGGGCGGTATTGCGCAATTCACCCATATTGATATTTGATGAAGCGACTGCCGCGGTGGATGTGGAAACTGAGGAAAAGATACAGCAGGCCATACAGGAGCTTGCCATGAACAGAACCATTATTGTGGTAGCCCACAGGCTTTCAACCGTTAAGCGTGCAGATAACATACTTGTCATCCACAACGGAAAAATTGTTGAAACAGGAAACCATGATGAATTAATTACGTATAATGGTGTGTACAAGCAATTATGTGATATACAGCTCAAAAATTGAAATTAATTAAAAATAGAAAAAATGTGGAACATTACTTAAAAATTAGTGGTCTAATCTATTGTTTGTTTTTGTACATGCATTTTTTTTGCATAAATAGTATAAGAGTACATAAATGCTACATGAAGGAGCATACATATCTTGGAAAGCATAATAGAATTGAAGAATTTGAGGAAGGTTTACAGGATTGGGGAAGAAAAGGTTATAGCATTGGACAATGTGAGCCTTGAAATAAAGAGGGGCGAGTTCTGCTGCCTCTTAGGAACCTCAGGATCAGGGAAGTCAACCATGCTAAACCTTATGGCAGGTCTCGAGAAGCCTACGAAGGGTACAATCAGGATAAAAGGCAAGGCTGTTGAAAAGATGACTGAGAAGCAGCTGGCTAGATTCCGTCAGGAGAATCTTGGCTTTGTATTCCAATCTTATAATTTATTGCCTATGCTAACTGCCCTTGAGAATGTGAGCATACCGCTTTCGTTTAAAGGGGTGTCCAAAGCAAAGAGGGATAAAAGGGCTAAGGAAATGCTCAAAGCGGTTGGGCTTTCCACTCATGAAAAGCACAAGCCATCCCAGATGAGCGGCGGACAACAGCAGAGGGTAGGTATTGCCAGAGCCTTTGTTACAATGCCGCAGATAGTATTTGCCGATGAGCCTACGGGCAATCTGGACTCTAGGACCACTAAAGAGGTAATGAGCCTTATTACGCAGATGGCCAGGGAAAATAACCAGACGCTCGTTATTGTTACACACGACATGCAGATTGCTTCTTATGCCGATAGAATCGTCCACATTCTGGACGGTAATATAGAAAAAATAGACATTATAAATAAAGCCGAGGGGGTTTCACATGAGGAAGTTGATAATAGTATTAGTGGCGCTGACACTGTGCTTGCAGGTATTTAGCGG
>CAYOKA010000207.1:2113-3320 GCA_964404395.1 uncultured Oscillospiraceae bacterium
GATATTCGTACGCTCAAAACCTCACCGGAAGGAATATTTGCGCTGAAGCTGAATTATGAATTTGAGAATGCCTTCGGCCATCATTCCAGCGCTTCCGAAACTGTATATATAAGAATTGAGAACAACAATGTTATTCCCAAGCTGACCGTGGGAGACGTTTCCATTAGAGATGCCAACGATGCTGCAGGCTCTGTTTTTCTGGATTTGGCAGTTAAGAATCTGGGAACCCTAGCAGCAGAAGATGTAAAGGTGACACTGGGAGGCCTTAAAAGCGGTGGATTCACCACCTACAACTCTACTGATGTAAAGTATATCGACAAGGTAGGCGGAAGGGGCAGTCAGAAGATCAGCTACCAGCTTATGATGCCCACAAGCGGCATTGCCGCAAGCAACGAGTTGTCTGTCAAGCTGGAATATAAGGATTCGGCAGGAACCGCTTATACCGAACAGAATCAGGTATTTATACCTGCAGGTGAGGGAGAAGGTACTAAGCCGGATATAGCTTTTGAAAAAATTGCTTCGCCACAGTCTGCGATGGTCGCCAATCAGGACTTTAACATCAGCTTTGACTTAAGAAACAAGGGCGGCGCTACGGCAAAAGGTGTAAAGGTAACCTTGTCTACAGATGCGGGACTCATTACCAAGTCCATAAACCCCATTTATATTACCAGCCTGGATGCAAATGAGGCGAAAAACGTATCCTTTAAGCTGTTCGCACAGGATGAGGCGACAACGAAGAATTTCCCCATTGCATTGAATGTGGAGTACGAGGATGTCTTTGGCGTCAAGTACAATGCGACGCAATATGTTGGTGTGTTTATTGAAAATGATGCGGGGAAAACCGTACCCAGAATAATTATTGACAATTATTCCATGGATCCCTTCCCTGTGAATGCAGGAGATAATTTTAACCTCAAGATGTCGTTTCTGAACACAAGTAAGTCGGTGGATGTGTCCAATATCAAGGTGACGATTACCTCCGAAGACGGGACGTTTACACCCACTGATTCCGGAAACACCTTTTTCCTGGAGAGCATACCTGCTAAGGGAAGCGTTGAAAGAGAAATTATGTTGAATGTGAAGTCGAATGCTGAACAAAAGTCTTATATGATGACTGTTGATTTCGAATATGAAGACAACAAGGGCAATCCCTATACGGCAAAGGAAACAATGAGCGTTAGCGTATTGCAGAGTCCAAGGCTTGTTG
>CAYOKA010000208.1:0-3306 GCA_964404395.1 uncultured Oscillospiraceae bacterium
TCGGAATTGACTGTCAAATCCTGCTCCGAATACAACGCCGCCTTCCGAAAGCACCTGCATGGCGAGCTGAGAGAACGCTCCGCCTGAAGAGCTTGCTGCCCTCACATCCTCATCACGGCTGTAGAAGGCATAGGCCTTATGTTGCACAGCTGCCTCCGTATCTTCGGTCTTGTTGATGGGGCATGTCCACTTGCATAGACCGCAATCGTTGCAAAGCTCTTCATTAATATGGGGGTGAAGAAAACCTTCGTTATTGGCCAGCATCGAAACAGCACCCTGGGGGCATACCTGAAAGCAGGCTCCACAGCCTGTACACAGCCTCTCTTCGCAAATGGGTTCCTTCATCCTCTCACATCCTGTTCCATACGCATTGCAGGCATACACTGTAATCATGCTCTGCAGTTTACACTCAATATCAATAATTATAGTTTTGATTTGCATATTTTACAATGGATATGGGGGAAATATGGTTTTTTGATGAAATATAAATTTCCTATGCAGCCGGTTTTGACCGCCCAAAACCGGTAAAAAGTCGCCACTCATACGGCATGGTGCCTGCTAGGGCACTGTGAAAAGGCTCCTATGCACTTGCCGCTTCAAACCTGCTTAGATAGGCGGCACAGATTCGCCTTCCAGGTTGTATAGGCGAGCAGATAGTATATTGAGTGCGTTAGCACGAATTACCTTTACAATATACATTAGAGCGAAACTTCACGACCAGCCCCTGGCTCAGCTGCGCCTAAAATGCATGTCGTGTGCATTTCCCTACACTTATGAGTGACATTGTAGCTTAGGAAAGGGGTTATAGATGCTAAAATCGGGCTGCACTGCTAACTTTTGCAAGTAATGGGGTGTGATTTCAGGAAAAAATCCTTATTTCAGCCCATTTTATGGCTAATAGTCTATAAAACGGGCCCTTTTGGGGTATATTTCTTCCCATTAGTTGAATTTTCCAGCAGCGCGCTATTATATCACAAACTCTTCAAATTCATGATATAATAACCTCATAAATGAGGTTATTATATGCCCATTCTCGCAAAACTTCAAATGAGGCAGGTGCGCCGATGATTAAGGTTCTACATCTTATTAACTACCTGGGAGCCGGCGGTACGGAAAAATACATATATTCTCTGTCTGCAAAGCTTCATAACAAATCATGCAAGTTCTATGTCGCTTACTCTGTAGAAGGCAATGGAATGAAGGCTTTTGAAGAGTTAGGCATCGACCTGTTTAGACTACAAATGAAAAGCCCCCTAGATATGGGAGCCGCTCATAAACTAAAAAAGCTATGCAGGCAGCACTCCATCGATGTAATCCACACCCATTTCCTGAGGGAAAACTATATCGCCATTCTGTCCAAAGTGATGGGAAACCGTGTAAAAATAATCAATACAAGACATATGCTTCTCGAGAACTCAAGAGCCGTCATTGCAGCAAACAGATTTTTCACAAAATGCAACGATAGCATAATTGCTGTCAGCACAAAGGTTAAGGAACAGCTTTTAGAGGAGAGCATCAGCCCCGGGAAGATTAGGCTTATCCATAACGGAATCGATCCGGAGCAGTGGAATTCCCCCATGCCACCTACCTTCCGAAAAGAAACGGGTATTTCCGAGGATGAAATAGTCATCACCTCCGTGGCAAGGTTTTCGCCGGAAAAGGGACATGACTTTTTGCTGGACGGGATTCGCACATTCAAAGACATGCTCACAGGCAGTTCCATTACTTCCACCAAATTCCGCTTTGTCCTGGTAGGCGATGGCGAGCTGCATGAGCAAATTGTTGAGAAGGCAAAAGCCCTTGACCTGCAGGACGACATACTGTTCACAGGCTATCAAGAGGACATCGAAAATATTTTGAAAAGCTCCGACATATTTATTTCCCATTCCAGCAGCGAAGCCTTTGGCATCTCAATACTGGAAGCAATGGCATCAGGGCTTCCAGTAATAGCCACGGACAGCGGGGGAACGGCAGAAATCGTCAACGACCGGAATAAAAGCGGAATATTGATTGCTTACGGCGACAAAGAGGCACTGGCTACAAGTCTTATACACCTGCTTCAAAATAGGGAGCTGATTAAGGAATATGTTTACACCGGATACAAAATCGTCCTGGAACATTTCAGCCTTGATAAAACGTCTGAAGAAACATATAATCTTTATGCAGGGCTTTTGTGATGTAACTTTAATATAAAATGACAACACAATATATAGTGACATGCTTTCATATATACCCGCGGTATATTACGCTGCGGAGCTCAAAGTATGATACATCGCAAAATGCCCCACAAAATGCCCTATGTACTTGATGAGTCCAAAGAACGTTGAGAAGGATGTGGTGACAACGATTGATAAAAACGGTAAATTATTCGGCAAAATAAACATAATTGACATAATAATTGTTATCCTGCTGCTGGTGGCACTTATGTTTGTGGTATATAAGCTGGGCTTGTTCGCACCTAAACAGGCTATTTCAACCGAGGCAAATAAAATCAGGATTGTCTTTTACCAGGAGGAAGTCAACACATTTACGGTAGAAAACACCAATCTCAACGATCCTGTCACTGATGCAATACAAAACAACAGCTTTGGTAAGGTAGTGGACATAGAGTCCGGCGAATCATCATCCTGGGGCGTTGACAAGGACGGAAAGCAGGTAATGTCCGCAAAAGATGGCTATTCATCTATTTATATAACAGCTGAGACCACCGGTACAGTGAGCTCCACAGGTATATCCACAGGCGGTGCAAATTACTATGTGGGACAGCTTCTGACTGTAAGAGTGGGTACTTCAGCCTACTACTGCAGAATTTATAGTGCGGAAAGCGTGGAGGAGGATTAATATGGCTAAAAGGAAATTTACCTGGATTGATTTTGCCATCATTATAGTTATAGTGGCAGCTATTGCGGGCGTGGGATATAAGTTCGCCAAGTCCAGGGTTGCTGCTCCCACTGTTGAAAGAGAAAAAATACTGATCACATATTATATGGAATATGCACCTGATAGCTCTATAGAGAGCATAAAGGTCGGTGATCCTGCAAGAGAGTCCGTACAAAACTCGAATTTCGGCAAGATAACTGAAATTGTCACCGGGGAATCGATTTTTTGGGACAGCGATGATGAGGGCCAGCAGGTGAGCTCCCCAAGAGAAGGGTTTTCCTCTCTTCTTCTGACCATGGAAGCAGAAGGCATAATGAATAATAATGGAGTCTCCATTGATAAATCCGTCTACTATGTTGGTCAGACAATAAACATATATGCTGGGAAGAGCACATTCGTAGCCGGAAGGATATCTGATATCGCTAA
>CAYOKA010000209.1:0-3272 GCA_964404395.1 uncultured Oscillospiraceae bacterium
ATGTTTGCTCAGATGGAGGACATATTGCGAATAAAATGTGTTAGAATGATAATAGTAAGGTTGGATTTCGATAATATTAAATCCAATCATGCCTTAGAAGAAAATGATTTCGTATGAGACGACATTGACGATATAGTAGATTTATTTTCATAAAATGTATCAGGACCTGTCCCATTGATACATGTTCGGAAAGGATTTTGGGGAATGAAATACATATCCGTCAAAGAAGCCTCGGGGAAATGGGGAATATCTTTAAGACAGGTACAGCGCCTGGTTGCCGCAAAAAGAATACCCGAGGCTGTAAAATTCGGGGGTTCCTGGATGATACCGGCAAATGCTGAAAAACCACCTGATTCGAGACAAAAAGAATCGGTGCTGGAACATGCCTTTGCGTCTGAACTGCATAAATTCATTGAAGCCACAACGAGACCTATGCCGGCCGATAAGCCGGATGAGATCAAAGCTATCGCCAAGGATGAGAGAGCATGCCGTCAATATGAGGCTGAATTAGCTTATTTAAGAGGAAATTTCGGAAAAACTTTGCAATGCTACTCTTTAACTGCAGGCGATGATGTCGCAGGCTTACGGGCATCCTTGGTAGCCATCGCTGCTGCCATAAGTCTGGGAGATTATTCGACCTACCTTAAAATAGAGGCTTTTTTAGAAAATTATAAACACGGCAAATGTGGCAGGGGATGTGCTTCTATCGCTGAACTCGCAATGGCAAGCGCGGCTGTCAACGTGGCAGCGCCGAATATGGTGCCGGACTGGCTTAAAGCCGGTGATTTCAGTAGTTGCGCACGGCAGGCAGATCGGATTTATCTTAGTTATTTGAGGTCTAAATACCTTTTGAATATCGGTGAATATGAAATTGCACTGGCTGTAGCCCAGACTGCCCTGGCTTTCCGCACTAATGAAGAAGAAATAACCCTGGCCGAAATTTATTTGCGCAAAATCCATGCCCTTTCCCTGCATTGTCTGGGGCGCAACGACGAGGCAAAGGTGCAGCTTATTGCATTCATGCACAAAGCTCTTCCTTATGGGTTTATAACTCCCTTAGCAGAGAGCATATCTGAGTTCGGCGGAATTGTTGAAAAATGCTTAAATGAGAAGTACCCCGAATACAGCCGCGCGATAATTGACCAATGGGAAAGGACAGTTAAGAATTGGATAAGCTTCCACAACCAGTTTGCCAAAGACAACATAACTATGATTCTTTCTTTGAGAGAAATCCAGCTGGCGCAGCTTGTGGCTCATCATGTGCCATATGCCGAGATTGCGGAGGAGTTTAACATTTCAGTAGGTAGGCTAAAAAATATAATGCTCGAAATATATGAAAAACTTTTTGTTTCCGGCAGACATGAATTGGCACAATATGTTCTGTATGAAAGCAAAAAGAAATAGTCGTTTAAACGACATGAAAAAATTATTTGGACAGGTTGTAAACGGTTAAAAACAGGCAATTTTTGGGTAGAAGCCATCAATAAAAAAAAAATCAGGAATATTATTAAAAATAATAGTGACTTTTTTGTAGTCTGAAGTCACTACACAATTATAAAGTTTTCCCTTATGATTTGATTAGAAATACAATCTTAGGGGGTTTTTTATTTATGCGCCGAAAGGATGAGGGAAAATGCGCGGCAGGCAGGGCGAACCTCATAAGGTTTATCAAGTAGGGGGGCGCGTTTTTCTGTTTTCTTGAAATTTGACAAACAGCTTGGTGAAAGTTATCCGGCATATCTTGATTTTGAAAAAAGCCCGGAATACACGGATGAAGGCAGACCATCAGCGACGGCGGAGCAAAAAAGCTGTTCAGAATCTGAATAGGCAACGCCTGGCGATCCCGTACCGGGAGATTGTGGCGGATGTCGCTGGCTCTACAGGGAGACACACCTTTCGATCTGACAGGAATATGTATGTGCGAAGCATTTCGTCGCGTTAGTGAAAGTGAATAAAGGTTTTTTAAAGGAGAGAACGTTATGAAAAAGCGAGTTTTAAGCCTGATCCTATGCTTATCTTTGCTGCCTCTGCCAATGATGATAGCGGAGATGCCCGCAAATGTCGTCTATGCAGAAGCAGAGCATGTGGATACCAACGAAATGACGGACATCAAGGATGTCGATACTTTAACCGAAAATACATACAAGATTACGAACTATACCGGGCTGACAAAATTTCAGACTTTAAGTCAGAACGACAAGATTCCCGACTTTGATACTGATGCAAAGCTAAAAGTACAGTTGCTTTCAACAGTACCCGTAAAAGACACTGACGCGGAGGGAGGCGCTGCTTCAGTGAAGTTTAGATTATATCTAAATGAGGCGCTGGATTATCCCGTTTCCGTAAATTATCGAACTTTGGAGGGGTCTGCGAAAGCTGATACTCATTATACCCCTGCCCAAGGAACCGCTGTAATAGCAGCCGGCGAAACACAAATTTTTGTCGAAATACCCATACTGAAATTCGGTAACGGAGATAGTGCCGAAACCCGCTGGGACGGCAGAAGAAATTTCATCGTGCAGTTTTATGATCCGGTAAATATAAATCTCAGCCTCCACGGTACTGAACCTATAGCTGTCTCAAACTGTGACCGCTCCATAAGTTATTCGGTAAGTCTTGAACGGGTGGCGCGTCAGTACGGACCTTCGACAACTTATATTACTGACACTTATTACGAATTATATTCCGATTTCTCAGGTGTTAAGGTTCCCGGGGAAAGTTACGGCACAACTTCAGTTACGTGCAGACTGAGATCTAATCCTGATCAGGATCCGATTAGCGAAATCAAAGCGGCCTATGAAGATTCGGATGCCCCGGGCATGAAGTTCTATCTTCGCATGGATGCCGGAATTGATTGGGGTAATGATGTCGATATTAGTTGTAACGTCTCCCTCTCTGACGCAAACGGAAACTGCTGCTATGATTCCGGCGACTATGATTCCTGGCCGGAACCCAAGAGCCAATATGAAAATAAATATGAATTCCGGGCTGGGAAAGATAAAGGGAAAATTCGCTCTGAACTGACCCCCTTCTTTTATGCCACACGGGCAAAATATGATCAATTTATAGACCAAAAGTATATAACCCTTTACGACATGTGGATAACTAATGCCACTACGGAAGGACATGATGTACTAAGCGATGTAATAGTCGGCCTGCAGCTTTACGACTTTATCAAACCTGTGATTAAGAAGATTTCCGCCCCGACGGGCACAACCTTTAAGCCCGGAGATGTGATTCCCATTACGGTGGAATTTTCAGAGGCGGTCAGG
>CAYOKA010000210.1:0-3256 GCA_964404395.1 uncultured Oscillospiraceae bacterium
CATAGCCATATTTGACCATCGCTGTTTTTACAACGGCTCTTAATACCGCATTCAAGCCCGGACAGTCTCCGCCGCCTGTCATTACTCCCAATCTTTTTGCCATTCTAACCCTCCATCTCTAATCTTGCTAACAGATATTTTTGATAATTGAAATCAGAAATTCTACTGCCAACACCAGATCATCTATCTTTATATTCTCGTCTACGCTATGAACCTGATTCATTCCTACGCTTATATTAACCGATTCAATGCCTTTTGCATTAAAAATATTCGTATCACTACCTCCACCGGTTCCTTCCGGTAGCAGCTCTATATTTGCTTGGTCAGCAGCCTTCTGAAGAATACTCATTATTTTTGCATCCGCAGGTATATTAAAGGACGAATACTCAAGCTCCGCCTTAAAATCCACACTGCCGCCAAACTTCGCCGCTGCCTTCTCGAAGCAGTCCTTCATATGAGCCGTCTGCGCCTCCAGCTTCTTATTATCACGGCTTCTGGCCTCAGCCTCGATCCTTACCTTATCACACACGATATTAGTCTGTCCGTTGCCAATAATGGATCCTATATTGGCCGTTGTCTCAGAATCGATTCTACCAAGCTTCATTTCCGCAATAGCCGTTGATGCTATCTGAATAGCGCTGATACCCTTCTCGGGAGAAACACCCGCATGGGAAGCCAGCCCTTTCACAGTAACATCAATTATATTATGGGAGGGAGCCTTCACAGCTATTGTACCTATCGTACCGCCAGTGTCCATGACCATGCCGTATTTTGCATAGATGCGGCTATAGTCCAGATTCTTTGCGCCCAACAGACCGCCTTCCTCCGCTATGCTGAATACCACCTGAATGTCACCATGCTCAATAGATTCTTCTTTAAGAATCCTGAGCGATTCCAGTATGCATACAATACCCGCTACATCATCAGCACCGAGCACCGTCCTGCCATCCGACTTTATAAGCCCACCGTCCGCTACCGGCTTCTTACCTGTACCCGGTTCAACCGTGTCCATATGAGCCACCAGCATAACCGCAGGCACGTCCTTGGTTCCCTTAATAGTGCAGACTAAATTGCCAGCTGTTCCTCCGATTTTTTCTCCCGCCTGATCCTCCTCGACTTCAAATCCCATCGCCTGCAGCTTCTGCTTCAATGCATCCGCCATCTGGCGTTCTTTCCTGGTCAGGCTGTCAATACTTGCCAGTTCAACAAACTCCTTGACCAACCTATCCTTATTCACTATGGCAAATCACTCCATTCCCATTTTCCCTTTAATAGCCAAGTTTTCAAAGCCTTGTTGCCTCAATGCTTCATATAGTACGATTGCTACCGAATTAGACAAGTTCAGCGATCGAATTTCCGCTTTCATAGGAATTCGGATACACATATCCTTGTTAGCTTCAAGAAGCTCCTCCGGAAGCCCCGCCGTCTCCTTTCCAAATACAATAAAGCAATCCTTGGAAAAGTCCGCTTCCGTATAAGCTTTTCCCGCCTTCGTCGAGGCAAAAAAGAAAGGCTCATTAGTGTATCTTTCCCTTAATTCAGTAAAGCTGTCACAGCAGCTCACCAGCACTTTATTCCAATAATCCAAACCGGCCCTTTTCAGATATCTGTCCTCAATGGAAAAACCAAGAGGCTTTATCAGATGAAGCCCGGCTCCGACAGCGGCACATGTACGGGCAATGTTCCCGGTGTTCTGAGGTATTTCCGGCTCAACAAGCACAATATGATTGGACAAAATAATTCACCCCGAATAAATACACATGTTTTTTTGCCTCGTTATAATATTACCACATTAGCGCATATAAAACTGTGTAATATTAAATTGCTTTTTGCTATTATTGACAGATATTATTCTCATTGCTATAATGTTTTTAATCTTGAAAGCGATGGAACTGTGGACGTAACAGAGGATTAGGAGGAGTATCGATGAGTAATATGAAATATAACCCTTACGAAAATGCACAAGCCCAATTTGATAAAGTAGCTTCCATTATTGATTTGGATGAAGCGACTCGAGAGCTGCTTCGTCAGCCTATGCGAGAATATCATGTAACAATACCGGTTCACATGGATGACGGTAGTGTCAAAGTATTTAAGGCATATCGTATACAGCACAATGACGCAAGAGGCCCTGCAAAAGGAGGAATACGATTCCATCCGCATGAAACAGCTGATACAATCCGTGCTTTGTCGATGTGGATGACTTGGAAATGCGCCGTTGTTGATATTCCACTAGGCGGCGCGAAGGGTGGCGTTATATGCGATACTCATAGTCTTTCTCAGCGCGAACAGGAACAAATATGCCGCGGCTTTGTACGGCAGTTAGCCCCTAACATTGGCCCAAACAACGATGTTCCTGCACCTGATGTAATGACCAACGCACAGCATATGCTTTGGATGCTGGATGAGTATGAAACTATACATGGCGGAAGGTATCCGGGCGTTATCACCGGTAAGCCCGTAGGTATGGGAGGTTCCCTTGGAAGGACTGAAGCTACAGGCTTTGGCGTGATTTACGTTTTAAACGAAGCACTTAAAAAGCTGGGAATCAAGCCGGAAGGCACCTCCGCCTCCTTCCAGGGCTTTGGAAACGTGGCACAATATGCAGTCAGGATGTATTTGCAGCTGGGTGGAAAGGTCATCGCCATTTCCTGCTGGGACAATACAGATAAAAAATCATACACTTTCCGCAATATAAATGGAATGGATATTGATTCACTGATGAGTATTACAGATTCTTTTGGCACTATTGACAAGGACAAGGCAAAATCTTTGGGTTATGAGGTTCTCCCGGGAGACGCATGGATAGAACAGGATGTCGATATTATCGTACCGGCAGCTTTGGAAAACCAAATTACTGCAGAGAATGTGAATAGTATAAGCAAACAGGTAAAGATTATCGCCGAGGCTGCAAACGGCCCCACAACGCCTGAAGCAGATAAGGTAATCAATGAGCGAGGCATTTTCCTTTTACCCGACTTTCTGACAAATGCCGGAGGAGTTACCTGTAGTTATTTTGAACAGGTTCAGTGCAATATGAACTATTTTTGGGAAAAAGAGGAGGTCTTGGAGAAGTTGAATACCAAAATGACCTCCGCATTCAAGGCAGTATATGATTTGGCTCAAAGCAAGAAGCTGACTATGCGCGATGCAGCATATGTCATTGCAATAAACAGAGTTGCAGAATCAGTGAAGCGCCGCGGCTGGGTGTAGCAGCGAGTCTTTCTTTTAAGCGAATATACTAGACATGTGTCTA
>CAYOKA010000211.1:0-3251 GCA_964404395.1 uncultured Oscillospiraceae bacterium
CAAAGAAGGTATTGACATGCTATGAAAATTGTTATATGGTAAAAACAGAAGTGCTAAAACGTATTACCAAAATACTAAAAGGAGAGAGAACAATGAAAACAATTGGAAAAATTATCACACTTGTACTGGCACTGACGATGGCTCTTGCTGTATTAGCGGGGTGTGGTCCAAAACAATCAGAGGCGCCGGGCGAAACTACAGCTCAGGCCACTACTTCCGGCAGCTCAGAAACGGGTGCTACTACGGAACCGGAGAAGAAGTTTGAAATCTTAGGTGACAATCTTAAATACGATCCGAACATTCCTGTAGCCGAAGGACGTGACGTTACACTAAAGATTTGGGTTCCATCTGCATGGGAAAGCTTTTACCGTGAATTATCAGATCGCTATATGGAATACCATCCTAATGTTACCTTTGAGTGGACAATTACATCCTTTGAGGATCATTTCAAGAAAGTACCGCTGGCATTGCAATCAGATACCGGGCCGGATCTTTTTTGGATGCATAATGAACAGAATGCTCTGGTTCTGCACAATATGGAACCATTGCCTGAGAGCCTATTCCCTATGGAACAGTTGACAAAGGACTTCCGTAACGTTGAGTCCAATGTAGTTGATGGCAAGCTGTACTATTCTGATATGGGACTTATGACTGGTGTCATATTCTATAACACGGATATGTGGGAAGCAGCAAACCTGACCGAGAACGATATCCCGAAGACATGGGAAGAGATGAGAGATATTGCCAAGAAGCTAACACAGAAGGACGACAAGGGCAATATTACAGTTGCCGGATTTAATATGAATAATGCGGAATATATTTGGGCAGATATGGTGTATCAGCAGGGTAAATGGCTGTTTGATGAAACCGGAAAAACAGCAAAGTTTAGTTCTCCTGAAGCATTGACAGCAGCTCAGCTGATGTATGATTTTTATCATGTGGATAATGTTTGCGACGGTTTGCAGCCAAAAGGCGAGGAAGCATTTGCCAACCAAAAAGCGGCTATGATATACTGCTGGGGCTGGGCGAGCAATTATTTCAAGACAAGTTTCCCGGATTTGAATTACTCGGCATTTACACTTCCCGTATTTGATGTCAACAATATACCTTCGTATGGCCGTACTAATGGTGATGTTTCACTGGGCGTTTCAAAGAACTCTTCAGCAGATGCAAAGGAAGCTGCACTGAATTATGTTTTGCTTCAGTACTGCGATGACGATATGCTTATAAAATATGATGTATTTGACGGTATGGCGCCTTCCAAGAAATCATTGGATAACAGACCGGAGATACAGGAAGAGCCTGTGCTCAAGACCGAAACAGCGATTGTATCCAAGGTTATATGGCCGGGAGCAACCCCCGCATCTTACTTCTCAGACATTCAGAAATATATAGGACAGTCTATTCTCGTGAATAAGACTGAACCGGCTAAGGCACTGAAGGAAGCTGAGCAAATGGTCAACAAAAATCTTGAAGGAACTAATTTCACATCTGTAGAACGTAAATATTCAAATGCCTCTGCAATGAGCGATCAGTAATATACTCGATATCAGTATGGGCTGGGCTATCTATAGCACAGCCCTCACTGATACGCTGACTACCCGGAGGGAGTTTTAATGGAAAAGATTTTGGTAAACAGGTCAATTAAAAATAGAAGGATAAATTCGAAAACAGTGATGATTGCTGTTACTCTGACTGCAATAGCCATTTATTATCTGCTGTTTCTCATATTTCCAATTGTATATGCTTTCATTGGAAGCTTTTTTGATTGGAATCCCATGATGAATAAAATGAATTTTAATGGGATTAGGAATTATATAAGTGTATTTCAAACACCTATTTTTTATAAAGCTCTTGTTAATACCCTTATATTCACATTTGCTGTTACATTTTTCAGAGTTGCCCTCGGATTAATTATTGCAGTTTTCATAGACAGTCTAAAATATTTGAAATCGTTTTTCCGCATGGTATATTTTCTTCCGGTTGTTTCATCCATTGTTGCCATATCCCTGGTGTGGGTGTGGATTTTTGAACCGACCAGCGGTATATTAAATCAACTACTGGGTTTGTTTGGAGTCGAGAAGCTTGGTTGGCTTAAGGATCAGTATTTGGCACTCCCAGCCATTATGATAACAACTATTTGGAAAGATGTTGGGTTCTCGATGGTATTCTATCTTGCCGGCTTGAATAATATACCTTCATCTTTGTATGAAGCAGCGAATGTGGATGGAGCTACAGGATTACAGAAATTCTTCCGCATACAGCTTCCGATGCTGGCGCCTCAGACCATGCTTATCGCAGTAACAGGATTCATCACCTATATGCAATTGTTTGATCAGGTGTTTATGATGACAGAAAAAGCTGGACCCAATAATGCAACGATATCTCTGGTATATTTTTTGTATGACGAAGCATTTAATAGCTTCCGATTTGGGACTGCAGCGGTTGTAGCTTTTGTTATATTCCTGCTGACATTTGCCTTTTCACTTATACAGATGCGTATACAAAAACAAGGCGTAAACTGATTGAGGAGAGAAAATGAGTAAAGTGAGTAATATGAAAAATTATGTTTCAAAAACACTGATATATCTATTACTTGGCCTAGGGGCTCTTATCATAATATTCCCTTTTGTCTGGATGATACTGTCAAGCTTTAAAACGCAAGCTGAAATCGTATCGTTTCCGCCGACCTTTTTTCCGGAAGAGCCTACGATTGACAATTTTGTGGAAGTTTGGGTCAATGTTAATTTCAAACAGTTTTTTATTAATAGCTTATTCCTTCTATTTGTCAAGACAATTATTATCCTTTATACAAGCATCCTGGCCGGCTATGTATTTTCAAAGCTGCACTTTAAGGGTCGAAACATCATTTTTGTCTTTGTGCTGGCAACAATGATGGTACCGTATCCTGTGACAATATTGTCTCTTTACCAGGAAATGTTTTGGTTTAAATGGATTGACTCATACAATGCACTAATTTGGCCATCATTATTCAATACCTTTGGTATTTTTGTAATGAAGCAATTTATTGCCGGCATACCGGATTCCCTTGTAGAGTCGGCTCATATCGATGGTGCAGGTGAGTTCAGGATTCTGCATGAAATTGTACTGCCGCTTATAAAACCTGCATTATCTGCACTTGCAATATTTATATGCCTAAGCGTATGGAACGAATTTTTGTGGCCGTTCCTGGTATTGAATTCCGATTCCAAATATACCATTCCTGTTGGGTTAGCGCTTTTTAAAGGCCG
>CAYOKA010000212.1:0-3234 GCA_964404395.1 uncultured Oscillospiraceae bacterium
CTTGAGATGCTGATGCGGGTTATAACTAGTATCAACGGCAAGAATCATATCATATTTTGCTAATTCATCATTTATATCGATCACAAAATTATCATTTATGGGCTGAGTATATAATATTTTATCTGACTTGTTCTCACGTCTGTACAGGCCTTGAATTTCTTTCAAAGGTGCTGTTATTTCTTCCCCGTTTTCATTAATTAGTTTCAAACCAACCAGAGTATTGTTGTCTGAATAGATAACGAATTTTATTTTTTGAAAAGGGACATCTTCAACACTGTATTTCATGCGGAGGTATCGTTCGTTGGTGAATTTTTTCTTCATACAGCAGTTTTTATATTTTTTACCGCTTCCACAACCACATAAATCATTATCGAATACTCTTCCCATATGCCACCTCCTGCGTTAATTGCAACAAACGCATCACCCGTAACCCCCGTAATCTCACGCTTTCTTCAGTAATCTCTTGTCATGGGAGAGTGCCTCCTGCAGACACAGTTTCATCAACATCTCCAACACACAAAGTGCACATAACTCGTAGTAACAACAATTTCCTTTTCATACAAACCTCCAATCAATACTTGATTACAACAGTGCACACGTACTTATTTTCATTGAATTTATTGTGCCATATACTGTCACAGCTCAAAAGCCATCCAGGCGTATTTAAAATCTCCCTTGCGTCATTGTCACACGAGGCAACTATCTGTCCTTTGTACCTAATAACATGGTCTTTATAAGTATCCTCGCAGAAAGCTATCATCTTATCAGACTCCGAGGACATTTTCAATAGACTATAAAAAATATCTTTATACTGGCTGTAGCGCGAATATACAGCAGAATAGGAAAAGTACGCACAATCTCCCGATGTGCCCAAATCCAATGTAACTATTCCCACGTCATCTAAAAATATCAATATTCCTGTATCAACGCCCTCTGCCGGTCTTGCCATATCATAGTCCAAGTCTGCAAGTAACTTTTCATAATATTTTCTAGGTACTTCTGGTACACTATCTAGATACTCCTGTACACCTTCACGCATCTCATTCTTATGAAGCTTAATCTGCAACAAATCCTCCTTCGTATATGCCTTAATGTACTTGTTAGTAGTTGCCAACCGATATACTAGTGTCAATGCCTGTTCTCTTGTGGCGTTACTTAGCGGGGCTATAGTATCTTTTGCTACCCCATTCATTATGTTATTTTCGAATGCGTACTTAACGTCATTAAGTGCCCACGCAGATATTTGTTTTAGGTCAGTGAATTTAATATCTTCCTTGACCTCAGTTATTGTATCAGGCTCAACCGCTTTTATCAGCCTCACTAACATAGCACAAATTTCCTGCCTAGTAATAAACCCGTCTGGGTTGAATGTCTTGGGAGATGTTCCGTTGACTATGCCTAAGGAAAACGCATCGTTGATGTCCTGCATGTAAATGCTGTCTTTAATATCCTCAAATTTATTTTCCTTTGGCTCAATCTCATCTTCCACCGCTACTTTGTAAGTTGATGAAGCAAGCTTTGCAAACTCTGCACGTGTAATCTTCTCCTGGAATCTCCCCAGAAACTTATTATCGACTATACCAGAGTCTCGCAATACTTTTACCGCATCAAGAGCCCAAGTGGATATATCCTTTGCCTCGGCTACATATGGATAGCCAGCTTCTGCCACCTCGGCTATTTTAGCATCCTCCTCAGCCTTTTTCCCCTCTGCTAATTTCTTCCACACGGCTGCATCCATCGCCTCTTTGTCTACTACTTGTTCTGATGTTCCACCTGTCTCGCTATTAACTTCAGTTTCCGCAAACACAGCGACCGTACTCAGTATAAATATACAAACTACTAATACCAAACTAGCCAAAATTTTAACCAAATTACGTTTCATGCCATTC
The DNA here is from genome assembly GCA_964404395.1 of uncultured Oscillospiraceae bacterium. Taxonomy (GTDB): domain Bacteria; phylum Bacillota; class Clostridia; order Acetivibrionales; family DTU013; genus JAAYBT01. The sequence continues at coordinate 1,890 of CAYOKA010000212.1, forward strand.
CCTCCTATTAACCATGAAGATTACTTATTTAAAACATGAAATAAAGCATATAGCGTAAATCCTGCAAACTTTCATATCAAACTTATATGAATAATAGTATCGACAATTTTCCATAATATCAAGCAATAATCTGCGAAAAAAGTGTTCCGTCGCACCACCCCAAACCCACTCCCCGGGAGCCGAATTTACATCAGATTGCGGCAATAAACATCAAACAAACATTAGCTTGTAGGTTTTTAGTAACCTTTTGCATTAGTATTTTTCGATGGAGAAGCTATGCTTATTGGCAGCAAAAATACCGCAGATCCTAACTGCTCAATAGTTTATTTTTTTAATTGACCTTTCCATTCTTCTGGAAATGCCAAATGATATAGATTGATTTCTTTTTCATATTCATCAAAAAGGGCTTCGATTTTTGGTGTAAATTCAATATTCCATTTTTCAGCAGAAGAGAATAATGATTTGACGACCATTACGGCACCCCAGAAGCGACGGCTTTCACGTTCTTCCATATCAAAACCAGAAGGGGCTGCTGTGAAAATACGATAATACAATCTCCCGTAGTGAGCGCAAATATTTCGCAGATCAGTACAGCATCTTAACCAGCTAATGAGATCCAGATAATTTGCCTTAAGTAATTTTGCAATAGCTTTCTTATCAGAGGTCTTTAAATCGTTATAAAAATACGAAAGCATTCCGAAAGTAAAAAGTTCACTAATAACCCAAAGAGGAAATTGCCCATCATAGTTGTCTATATGGTGTTTTACAAACAGGAGTTTTTTGTTGTTTTCAATTTCACGGCTTATATTGTCTTCGAATTTAGCAGAATTATGTTTACTATTGAATGCTGCAGGATCAAGGTAGCCTAAAGGACCATACCTCATTGAATGGTAATAGGAAAAGATCGAGCGAAGATTAATTTCAATAACTTCAATAGCACCGAATATTAGGTTTCGAAGCTTTCTGTCAAATTCATATAAATGATATATTCTTTCGAATGTGGTTCCAGATATATACTCTCCATTGGTTTTTTTAAATGGAAGAAGGTATGCAGAAAGTCGATAGTATCCGACACTTGAAAGAATATCTTCACATAACTGTTCATCCTTAATAGAACAGCCACGCTGTTTGAGTATGCTCATTTGCTCTTGGTGCGTTGTTGGTTGTTTTATTTTATTCATAAAAACACCTATGTAAAAAATGTCTCCCCTGGGGCACATCGTTGAGAGGTGCGGGGAGTCCTGTTAATTACATTATACTCTAAACTGCAAAGAATGCAACCTCTTTGATATTTGAGTTTCCGCAAAACGTAAAAAATAGCTTTTGATTAAGCAGTGATAATCAC
>CAYOKA010000213.1:0-3210 GCA_964404395.1 uncultured Oscillospiraceae bacterium
CTGAGCTTAGGTATTGATAAAAAAGTCCAAAATATCTTCGATACTAATAATCCCTGCTACATTATCTTCATCCATCACTGGCATTGCAATGATGTGATTGCTTCTCAGTCGCCTTCCAACTGTCAGCACATCTTCATTTACCGTCGCCGTGATTACCTTTTTAGACATTACCCATTCAACAGGGCATTCCGGATAATGGCCGGGTGTAATTAAGAACCTGTATATATCAGCCTTGACAATCATGCCGACAAGCTTTCCCATCTGGTTGACAACAGGTGCTCCGTTTACTCTCATATTGCTCATTTTCTCCAGGGCAGTCCCGATTGTTTCATCATGTTGAATAGTAATTATGTCTCTCTTCATTATATCGGAAATCCTCATTTTTCACCCCTCCATATCTTTGAATCAAAGGTTACGGGATATAGACTATATATTTATTGTAACATAAGAATTAACATGTTTAAAGAACAAGCGTATTTCTAGAGCATCAATTTTATTGCAGGAAAAGAGATAACTATGTAGCTCCTGATAGAAGATACGGGAAAATAAATATCTGCATATAAAATAATAAGGATATATCAACGGAGGAGAAGGTATCGTGAAATATATAACCAACAATATTCGTATCATTTTTTTCGCTTCACCTTGGCTATTCAACATCAATTCCAGGGTATTCCTCGGGTTTTTCACCAGTCAGTACAAAACCGTTCCTGGAATAAAACCGTATAGCTCTCTTGTTTCTTTCCCAAACTTCGCATTCATTTTCCAGAGGAACATCAAGGCAAATAAAAATATTTCTCGGTTTCTCATAACAAGTATGGTGATTTTCATATGGCCAAATATACGAATGGGCAATATATTGATTATTCCCATCAAGTGCTAGAAAAATATTCTCCTTCTTATTGCCATGCATATCTTCCTGTGGATTGATAATTGTAATACTCATATTTCGCTTCCTTTCAAAAATATTAAATCTCTTTGCTTCTTTTTCTTTTGTCTGCATAAATCATTCCCTTTCAATACTATCCTTTAACCTCAAATATTGATCCCTCTCTGCGGTATCCAAGTTTTTCGTAGTACGGGTCGACATCGCTCATCACATAAATCGGTTGATTTGGAAAGTCCTTGAACACTCGTTCCATAAGGGTTTTACCGATTTGCTTTCCCCGATGTGTTTTTCTTACGAGCAAATCATATATATAAACACCGAAACCATCGTCTTCCCGACAGCGCACATAACCGCACACAAGGTTTTCATCATATGCGATATATGTGATGCTTGATTCAAGTGCTTTTATATATTTACTGCGCCCAACTGATTCGTGATAATCACTCCAGTCGTCCCCCTCATCGATGAGCAAATTAAAAAGCAAAGTTTCATCCGCTTTACTGTATTGCCTAATTTCCATTCATTTCACCACCTATTTTATAAAAGATTTACCGCAAAATACAGACTCATATTGCTTGGATATTTCTCTGTTTCGGGCGGAAAGCCATACTTCAAAGCTGCCTTTTTCGTGCAAGTAGACTATGGCAATCTTAAGCCCCATATCTTTTAAAGGTTTTGTGCTTAAAGAAAAATACGACATGTCCATATAGCCCTGGTATATGCTACTTGTGTCGTAATACGGATATTTTTTAACGAAATCAGCTCGCAATTTACCAATGAACTCCAGAATCCCCTTATATGCAATCTGTATTTCTCCCTGCTGCAAATGGTAAGTATAATCGCTTATAAGCTGATTCAAAGTTTTCATTAATATACACCCCGATTAACAAAATCTATCAAACAATGATCCTTGGACAATAATTTTCTCAATGGCTAATTATATCATTATTCATCAATGCAAGTTAGTTTATGCCTGCCATTTGTTACTCTTCATTATTTTTATAACTTCTTCAACGGAAATCCCGGCAAGCATAGCCAGGCATGTTTGCCCGCAACAGATATTGTGTGGGAGGGGTATGCCTATGACCAAGAAATTAACGACCGCGACGGATAATTGAAAAGGTCACCATCTACGAGGACAAATTCACAGTGAAATTTAAGTCCGGCGTGACGGTGGATGTTAATGAATAAGGGGAAAACCGGAGAGTCTCTATTAAGAATGGATTGCGCTCTTTTGATTTTCCATATCTTTTTGTAAACTATATTTTTGGTGATTATTGGATGTCCGGGGCACTCATAGAATCTGAGTTCTTCTTTTGTATATCCTTTTGGATTTTCTTAAAGTAATACATCTGGTTGTCTGCTTCTTTTAGCACTTCCTGAAAATCAATCTTGTATCCGCCTTTGAAGATGCTGTAGCCATATGAGATTGTCGGCAGGCGACTGTCATTCTTACGCTCTTTTTCAAGGTTGTTTGTAATACTCTTAAGCTGGTGTTCAAGTTTTACCGGATCGGCTGCTCTGATGATGACATAGATTTCATCTCCACCGACACGATAACATGTGCAATAGTCGTCAAAGGATTCTCTTATCACAGATGCAACACGTTTTAACACACAATCTCCAAAATCATGTCCGTATGAATCGTTAATCTCTTTAAAGTCATTGATATCCATAACAACAACAGAAAACGGCTTTCTGCCGTCTATCTTATTTGCCACTATTTCAAAGGCTGCGCGATTATAAAGCCTGGTCAGCACATCAAAGCTGCCGTCATATTCAGACAGTAAAATATAGTACAGCAAAAGGGATAACGTCATGCTATGCCAAGAGGAATGGACCGACGGCAAAATAAGCTGAATGCTTGTACCGGCTATTGCAAAGATGGATAGAGTGATAGTCTCCGCCTTTATCGGATGGTAGCTCATTTTCCCCGTCATTACTGTATTGGTAAGCAAGATTACCACGTTTATTATGTAAGAAGCTACAAAAATAAAAAACAAATTCCCTCTTTCGTAATGGTTATTTGTATCTACATAAAACACAAATCCAAGCCAAGGTGATAAAACTGTTGAGAACATATTTAGAATTGACGGCAACAAAAGCAATTTATTGGTTTTTAGAATGTTCGCATCAAAAATGACAATTAGAAAAATAGGAATTACCGGAGTCAATGCGAAACCGAAAACATTAAAGATTATACTTAAATAACGCAAATCGGCATTCCCGTTTTCGACAAGTATGGTCCCAGCCTCTGACAAAATGATCAAAACGGTTAACACTGCGCCTAAATAAAAAGGTCCTTTCCGATTTTGATCCAG
>CAYOKA010000214.1:0-3207 GCA_964404395.1 uncultured Oscillospiraceae bacterium
AGAGCCGAGGCGGCTGCGGCACAAGGCTCTCCCCAGACGGGAGAGGTTGGTAAATCGGCGCAATAGAAGATAAAAAGACACGAAGCACCATCACGAGATGTAGAATAGAGCAGCTTACGAAAAGTAGCACAAAACACTATTAGGACAAAGAACCTTAAATAGTGGCAAGAGCGGAGGAAACGGTATGAAAAACTATTACACCGAGCAAACAGGCTTTTATGGAAGCAGCAAGCCCTCGGAGCTCCTGAAGGAGTATGGCAGTCCGCTTTATGTTTACAATGAGCCTATACTTAGGCAAAGGTGCCGGGAGATGGCAACACTGGTTTGCGACCCTGCCTTTAAATCGAATTATTCTGCCAAAGCCAATTCAAATATGGAGCTCCTGAAAATAATCAGGGAAGAGGGACTTCATGCAGATGCCATGTCGCCCGGAGAGATACATGTATTGCTGGCTGCGGGCTTTAGGCCTGAGGAAGTGCTTTTTGTAGCCAATAATGTATCACAGGATGAAATGCGCTACGCCATAGATGCAGGAGTGCTTATCAGCTGTGATTCCCTTTCCCAGCTGCGGCAATTCGGCAGGCTTAACCCGGGAGGAAGGGTTGCGGTCCGTTTTAACCCCGGAATAGGCGCAGGACACCATGAAAAAGTTATTACAGCAGGGGAAAACACGAAATTCGGTGTCAATATCGAGTTGATTGACGAGGTTAAAGCAATTCTAGAAGAGTATAAGCTAAAGTTGGTAGGAATCAACCAACACATTGGCTCACTATTTATGGAAGCAACTCCTTACCTTGAAAGCGTAAAGCAGCTGCTGAACATTGCGGAGCAGTTTGAGGAGTTGGAATTCGTGGATATGGGCGGTGGCTTCGGCATCCCATACCGCAAGCAGGAGGGTCAGGAAAGGCTGCCGCTACAGGAAATGGGGCGCATGCTTACAGAAATGATTGGCTCATGGGAAAAAAACCATGGCAGAGATGTTAAGATAAAAATGGAACCGGGCCGCTATGTGGTTGCGGAATGCGGGGTTTTATTAGGGACGGTTCACTCGGTAAAAAGCAACGGCGGCAAAACCTACATCGGCACCGATGTTGGCTTCAATGTGCTTGCCAGACCGGTTTTGTACGATTCACATCATGATTTGGAGTTTTATAGGAATGATTTGATTCTAAAGTCGGAGAAAACCTCTCCGGCAACAGTAGTTGGAAATATATGCGAAACTGGCGACATCCTGGCCAAGGACAGGGAACTGCCCACTGTAAAAGAGGGCGATTTGATAGGCATTATGGATGCCGGAGCTTATGGCTATTCGATGGCCTCCAATTACAACAACAGGTTCAGGCCTGCAGAGCTGCTGATTTGTGCTGACGGCACACCGAGGCTAATCCGCAGACGCGACACGCTGGAAGATCTGATGCGCGGATTTGAAATCTAATGACCAGGGACAGAAGGACAAGCTACCTGTCCTCCTGTCCCATGTCCCTGTGTTACCTAGCCCTCACTATCCCAGTCAATATTATCAATTACCCAAGCGGTAAGCTCATTTAGAGATGGATGAATTACCATAGAGTCATTGATTGGTGTAAAGCTGCCAAGTGGCGGATACACCAGCTTATTATCCCCACTCAAACGCTTTCTTTCACATTTATAGTTTGCATTCATTAAGTATACAAAAGGCTGCAGTAGGATTGATGCATAAGGTCCTACTATATGTACGCCGAGTATGGTATCAGCCTCGCCTACAATAATCTTAACAAAGCCGTTGTCACTTGAGTCTTTGCTTATACCCATAGCTATACCACCAGCAATCTTGGAATAATAGTTTTTACCTATCCAGCATCTTTTTCCGGAAGCCCTGGCTTCTGCCTCGGTCATTCCGGCATGAGCCACTTGAGGACATGTAAATACAGCCCAGGGGACGGCATTATATACGGCTTTTCTTTTTCCGCGGTGGGCAAATAGGTTGTGCATAAGAATTTCCGCTTCATAATTTGCCTTGTGTCTGAACTGATATTTTCCGTTTATGTCACCTATTGCGTATATTCCCTTTTGGCTGGTTTCTAAATACTCGTTTGTTTTTATCCAACCCTTTTCATCGGTTTTGACATCTGTGTTATTAAGCTTCAATACATCGGTGCTAGAGCGTACCCCTGAGGAAATAAATATCTCATCGGCTTCAATAACTCTTCTTTCTCCGGTAACTGTATCTTCCACAGTCAGGTTTTTCAAATCTCCTTTTCTACCCGAATCCGTTACCTTACTGCTAGTCAACACTGTAATCCCGTTGTTTTCAAATTCTGCCGTAATGGCCTTACTTATTTCCTCCTCTTCGGTCGATAGAATACCTGGTCTCATCTCAACAATGGTTACCTTAGTTCCAAAGGCGGAGAAAATATGGGCAAACTCGGCGCCTATAGCACCGCCACCTACTATTATCAGGCTAGACCATGGCTTTTCAGGGAACTTCTCTCCGAAAAAGCTTTCGGATGTTATATAGCCCGTTTGCTCAATATTCTTTATTGGCGGGATAAAAGACTCTGCACCAGTCGCGATGATAATAAGGTCACTTTGAATTTCTTCTGAAAAGCTTTCATCCTCATATTTAACCCGTAGGGTTTTTTTGCCTGTGAACTCAGCTATCCCCTTATATACCTGCAGGTTTTCAACCTGCTTAAGGCTCTTTTCCATCCGAATACTATAGTTAATCTGATTCCACATCCGTTCCGATATTTTGGCCCAGTCAATTATTGGCTTAGTAAAACTAAGACCTACCCGTCCGGATTTTTCTGCTTCACGAATCAGATCGGCAGGATAAACAAGCATTTTTGAAGGAATGCAGCCTTTTGTGAGGCATGTTCCGCCAAATTTGGACTTCTCAATAATTGCGCAGGACATCCCGTTGGCTAGTGCCGCTTCTAATACCATAAGCCCTGCTCCGCTTCCAATAACAATAATATCAAAGGTCTTCATATTATCCTCCTCATCTATACTTTATTACATTATATAATAATATCCGGCCAGTGAGCCGTGTCAGCCCTAATATTTTTCATTTTTCCAGGGAATATTATTTTCTGAACTATATTATGAGAGTAATTCTAAGGAGAGTGTAAATATGAAGGGTATGAATGGAAATGCAGAGCTATTAAACTTTATCTACCAGAATTCGCAGATGGGTGTTGACACAATCAGGCAGCTAATAGGAATTGC
>CAYOKA010000215.1:0-3207 GCA_964404395.1 uncultured Oscillospiraceae bacterium
GTGTAATGGAGTGGAGCATTAAATTCATTGCAGAAATACGCAGCATGGTTCTGTCCGTATCAAAGCCCGTGAACATCTCTCCTGCGAAGTGTTCCCACTGCTCGCTTGTCATCCTTGACCCATATTTTTCACGAATAAACTCTGCTGAAGAAACAAGAAATCCTGCCGTTCCACAGGCCGGATCACATATTTTTTCATCGGGCCTAGGATCAAGAAGACGAACCATCATATCCCTTATATGCTTAGGTGTTCTAAACTGGCCATTTTGGCCTGCTGTAGATAATTTGCCAAGCATATATTCATAAACATCACCCTGCATATCACGGTCTTTTATATCCTGCTCATAGAGCTCATCCAGACCTGTTATAATCTTTTGCAGTAACTGAGGTGTGGGAATCAGGAACATCGCATCCTGCATATATCGAGAAAAGGCCGATTCGCCATCCCCGTTAAGATCCTTAATAAATGGAAAGACCTTGTTTCCAACGATATCGTATATCTTTCGGGAATCCATGGTTTTAAATTTGCTTCAACGCATGGACTGCCCCTCTTCATCCCGCGGAAAAATCTTATCAAGCTTTTCACCACTGATAGCCTCGAATTGCTCTTTCTCCAGCTCCTTTTCGTCAAGAGATCGAATAAACATTAAGTATGTAAGCTGTTCTATGACAGTCAATGGATTTGTAATTCCACCTGCCCAAATATCAGTCCATATTTTATCAATCTTGTTCTTTATTTCACCAGTTATCATAAGGTACGCTCCTCCAAACCAAAAGCTACAAACCTGTATTATGTCAATTATACCAAATGCGAAAGTTTTTACAAACAAAACTCGACATTGTCTATTGGATTAAAGATGTTTCTTTTCTCTTGGCTGGAACTCTTCTTCAGTAAAACCGGCATCTCGGTATCCACACAAAATCTGCTCTGTGTAACCGCTTCGTGGGGTTTTGTTGCTTTTTTTATATTTATCCGTCATAACGTAAGCCATAGCCGAAACACGCTTACCGCCAATATTTACGATGATATCCATTTTATCATACAGTTCAGGATAACCTTCATACCTATCCAGAGTAATTTCATCATCCCTTGTTATCTCCCATATAAGAGCGGGCGTTTTCCTTCCAATGCCTCTTTCAATATTGGCATAAAAAGGTATCGTAAGGTTCCAATTTTCAAGATAGGCTTTCCCTATTACTATTGCATTCGGACAACGTAAAAGCATTTGGGATTTATCCATGTTGCTACCGTACGAAATATATATTCGCTTATTAGTTTTGAGATTGTCAACAATATCCTGCCATTTAGAGGTATAGACTTCGCCCCAAGCACCTTTAGTACACTTCCTCAATAATTTTGAGTTGTATTGATGCAGAATATTTTGCACAATATTATGGAATTCAGGACAGATTTCAACCTCAGACTCAAGAAACTCACGTAGACCACCTTTAGTAAAAATCTTCATCGCGGAAATGCAGCCTTCTTCCGCATCATATCCATGACCTGATAAACCTCTTTTTTGGCTTGCTTTCAATGCCTTTTCGAGCCTTGATGCATAACGTCTTTCTCCATTTAGATACTCTTTCATTAGGATTGCTGCGCCAATATATGTAGGCATATAGCAGTAATCAACTCGTGCATCACTGGAAACTTCAAATGAATCCAGCAATTTGAATGAACCATCATCGTCTTGAAACGAGCATAACTCATCAATTGTAAGCTCAGCTTTTAGCTTATCCTCCAGCAACCCCTTCATGGCTGCAATCATCTCATCTAGCTTTACAAAATCCGGTTTGCTGGCACTCACTTTTTCTAATTTCATTGTATAGCCCTCCTTATACTTTGTTTTAATTAAAGTATAAAGGGTTCTATTAGAAAAAAACATACAATGGAATTTCCGGTTTTTATTTATAGTCTACTGAAGTCCAGTCAATCATTATTTCGTTGTAATTCATTGAGCGCATATTCCCCTGTTCATCCTCAATTTTAAGCTCATTATTGCGAATATCTATAAGCCTGACATTTTCATTGACTATTATGTTATCTTCGTTTCGATAACTGATTTCAATATATCGCCCGCTTTTCTCCCAATATACAAGCTTTAAATCATTGTGTTGGTTAAATGCTTCTTCTTCTAACAGATTTATAATCTCAGCCCTATCATACTTATTCTTCAATTTGTTAGCTATTAGGTCTTCAGCATAATCTGTAATTTGACTATAAATTTCTTCAAAAATGTGTTTGTACACTTCTCCTCTACTCTGCATCATCGCATCCTCCAGTAATTTCAGCAAAGCATACAATTCACTTGAATTTAAGGCAAGCATGATAGGATGAACATTTGACGTGTAATAATGCTTTTGATTCCCTACATGTTTGGATTCAATTCTAACCTTAGCCCCAAGAATATCAATACCCTCACGCAATTTCTGAACATCTGTCCGAATTGTCCGATCATCAACACTGAAATGTTCTGCAAGCTCACCGGTTCTCATTTCCTTGCCCTGAAGCATTTTCAAGATTTCAATTCTTCTTTCAAGAGGTTCAAGTTCTTTTTTCAAACTGATCACGCTCCTAGCTTTTTATTTGTTCCTTAACTTTACAATATCTAACGCATCTAAAATTTGTTTTCAACAGCTCTGCCTTACTAAGCCCTCTTATTTATACTAATTATATAAAATATTCGACAATTTACCAACTTGCCGATAACATTGGGCGGCAAAATAACTAAATTCCAGGATGTAATGAATGACAACTAGACAAATTTATACTGTTATCAAGAATATTATGGAGGTTATGCATATGGTGATTCCCTGGGTATTGACAGCACCGAATAATCGGGACGAGTCGGGCAAGCGGTTCCTTTGTGTTAGAGAATCCATCAAACTTAGGCTAAGGGAGCATCCCGGAATTCTCTCTTGTTTTTATTCAGTATTTTGACTTTGTCCAATAATCATATCACAAAAATCTAATACAGCAGGCACATCGCGAGTAGCAGACTCCCAAATTACTGCCTTATTCATAGAAATGTAAGCATGAGCAAAAAGGTTACGCATACCCTTCAGAGCACCCCATTGAATCTGATGTCTAGTCGCATCCTTAAATTCATCTGATAAACCTGCAGACAATTCACCTATCTGCATCATACTCATTGACACAGAGTTCACAAAATCTCTATCAGATTCAAATTTCTCATAAGCATCTCCA
>CAYOKA010000216.1:0-517 GCA_964404395.1 uncultured Oscillospiraceae bacterium
ACCCTCATCAGACTGTGGACAGATACTTTGAAGAAGGATATAAAATTCTAACATTAGCAGGACACGATTATGATATACCAGACGAATATATTGAAAGCATTTATCCATGGACAGAATTGTCCCAAATTTATGAGAAAATAAAAGATGTTGAAAACCCAACAGAAGATAATAAAACTTATGGAGAATTCGCAAATGAACCTTATGAAAACAGAAATCCAGTTGATCTTGATATGATCTCGGTGGAAGGTTGTGAGGTATCTGGTCCGCATCACATGATCAGTTTATTCAATTCATATACAGATGGAGCAAGTACCGAATCGAAATCGCTTAAAAAAATAGAAGACATGGGAGGATTAGTTTATTTTGCTCATCCTGGAAGGTATGTGGATAGATGGGGTTTAACCGAGTATTGGTATGTTGATTTCTATAAAAGATTTGATGCATTAATAGGTCAGGCAGTATATAATAGAGTGGACACCAATCCTGATGATAGACAATTCTATGATAAAATAGTGCA
>CAYOKA010000216.1:527-3194 GCA_964404395.1 uncultured Oscillospiraceae bacterium
GAAGACGATATGCACAGCGAAAAAGACCTTGGATGGAATCGGAATGTAATTTTATTGGAATATTTTGAACCAGGCTCATTACATCCTGATATTCAAAATGGTTCAGCATTAGATGTTAAGGAAGCATTAAAGAACGGTCGCTTTTATCTATGGAAACCTTCAATACAATATAATAGGAGAACATTTGACATTACTAATATTGAAGTATCTGATAGAAAAGTGAGTATCGAAATTGACAATAAGGAATTAGTTAAAGAAATTAGATGGTTGACATACAATCCAGCCGCTTCTGAATCAATAACGCTTCGCTACGGAAACAGCATCTCCATAAAGGATATACCAGCCTATTGTAGGTTTGCCCGTGCAGAGATTGAAGGTGTGGATGGAGTAATTTATACTCAACCTTTCTACATCAAGTAATAATTATCATGGTTCGTTTTTATTTAAGATGCTTTCTTTTGCTTATTATAATTAGTAAATGCAGTTAGTAAATGCAACACTAAGTATTAATAATATCATAAAGAGGGTAGATGACAAATAATATTTAAAACATCATACTAGAAAGAGCAAATGCTAGTAAAATAAGCATATTAGATGTGAATGTTGATTTTACTTTCGATGATCTTTCTCACAGACTACTATTGGAACAAGAATTTATGTGAATACTTTTTCAAACGAATAGATGACTAAAGATGATACATTCAAACGGGTTTTACCTCATCAAATTACTATACCTCAACAAAATGACTGTTAATAATGTCAAAATGTAGCAACTAAAATATAACATTATTTAACTATATTAGATTGATTATTAATTTGATATAGAGTAATTATGTAGAAACTAATATTACCTTTGTAGTCATGTATATACAACGAAACAAATCAAAAGGTAAAAACGGCAAAGTCTACACCTCCACTTTGCTTTGCACCAAATATCGGGAAGATGGAAAGATTAAAACCCGAGTAGAAGCAAACCTATCTCACATGCCAGAGGAAATGGTTCTATGTATTGAGAATATGCTGAAACACGAGAAAGGAACATTGGTTGCAAATAAAGATATCGCTGTAAAAAAAGCCATTGATTTTGGGCTTGTTTTTTTGCTGATACACCTGATGGACAAATTACATATCAGCAAAACCCTTGAAAAAACAATGCCTAAACAGGCTGCCATTTTAAAGGGAATAATTATTGGTAAAATAATTACAAGAGGCAGTAAATTAGGCATACACAATTGGTTGAAACGAAACCGTGATATCTCTTTAAAACTGGGATTGGATATTGAAAACACCAAACTTGACGATTTTTATTCAGCCTTAGGGGCATCCGCTTTTAATCAGCCACAGATAGAACGCAAATGGTTTATATACAACAAGAAAAAACACAAAGAAGTTTATTTATATGATATAACAAGTACTTACCTTGAAGGTACCCAAAATGACCTTGGCGCTTTTGGCTTTAACCGTGATGGAAAAAAAGGAAAAATGCAGATTGTAATTGCGTTATTAACCAATAGTGAAGGATTTCCCCTGAAAATTGAAGTTTTTGAAGGCGACACGCAAGACCATCAAACAGTTTTAGCTCAAATTGATAATATAAAAAAAGAATTCGATGCCCAAGAGATTATTTTCGTTGGAGATAGAGGGATGAAAATTCGTTATAATTTGGAAACCATGGATGAGGCTGGCAAGGAGGGCATTCACTATATAACCGGGTTAACTCACGCTGAAATAAGAGAACTTCTAAAAAACGACATCATACAATTAAATCTGTTCAGCAAAGACATAGCAGAGGTGGAGCATGAGGGAGAAAGATATATACTTTCAGTCAATCCGGCACTTCAAGCAAGAGAACTAAATTATTTAAAAACAGTTCGCGCCATTGTTGATGATGAAATCTCCGATGTGAAAGCAGCATGGGAAAAGCGTCGTCAAAAAAATATTAAGAATGCCGAAAAACTCAAAAACGGACATAAAAACAAGAATTTAGTTGCCGAGTTTTCTGAAAAAAAGATTGATAGTTACAAGCTGCGTGTCGAAAGAATTCTCTCAAAAAGACATATGAGCAAGTATTACGAGATTGTGCAGATAAACGACAATGAGTTTACTGTTGATTTCAAGGCAGAAAAGTACCTGCAAGCCAAACAACTGGCTGGTAAATATGTTATTTGCACCGGTATTGATAAAGAAAGAATGGACAAACATGAGGTTAGAAAGCAATATAAAAACCTGCAAAATGTAGAGCATGCTTTTCGTGATCTTAAAAGCGACTACATTCAAATTCGTCCGGTATTTGTTCGTGGTAAAGCCGAAACTCGTGGACATGTATTGCTTTCAATGTTCTCCTATGCAATTATAAAAGAGATGGAAAACAAAATCTTCCCTTTTTTAAAATCATGGAACAAAAAAGCGAAAAGTAGGCTGGCCTTCGCCGATATAATGGAAGAGCTCAAAGATATAAAACTTGTAGAATTAAACTTAGGACGAAATGTTGACACTCTCAAAATAACAGAACTTAATGAACTGCAAAAAGAGATACTCAAGCTTTTTGGTATGAATAAAAAGCACCTGGAAAAGAGTTTGTAGCAATTAATCGAAAAAAATATAAGGTTATTTTGCTGATTATTAGCAGTTTGTTAAAGTAAAACCCGTTCAAACGAATAGATGACT
>CAYOKA010000217.1:0-3191 GCA_964404395.1 uncultured Oscillospiraceae bacterium
TATTACACGACATTGTGACCAAACGAGTAATTTACACACAAATTAGGACTTGACCCTTCTGTATGGTACTATTTAGTTTATTATGCCATAATTTGGTATACATGTCGAGTCTTTTTAAATTGAGCTCTTTAAACGGTGAATTGAGGGTGAATTGAGTGAGTTGAAAAGTAGAAAACTAAAATGACCTGCAAGGGATACAGATGTCTATGCAACCAGTGACTTTGAAGGGCTAAATGTGACCACTCATACCGGTAAGGGTCTCGTTCAACTTTTCAATTCACCCTGGAATCGAAAATGTCTCAATATCAAATAATTCCATTGTTGCTAGGCTGTTTAAATGATATAATTGGATATATTTAGCAGAAGGTGTAGCAACAGCGATATGTTACAACAAGTTATTGCAGCTGTTGATTGATATAACCAATCTTGCAGAAATTCGGCCGTTGACTGCCGAACACTTACATAATTACGCAGGTGGATTTGTTCAGATTAAGACTAAGCGGTATGACAAGCTGCCGTTTGCTGTGGGGCATATGGATTGGAGGGCAGTATGAACAAAACAGAAATTAAACAAGCACAAGTTAATGATATAGCCATCATCGAAAACATCCTGCTCGACACGATAGACTGGCTGAATGAGATGGGACAACCGCTGTGGAGTACGGAGGATGTAAAATGGAGCACATTAGCAAAATCCTACCATATTGCTGACTTTTATATTGCGTTCTTGAACGGTAAACCAGCAGGCTGTATGGCCTTGGTTGATTATGATCCCTTCTTTTGGCCGGATGTTGGCAAAAGCGAGGCACTGATGATACACAAGCTTGCTGTCACAAAGGCAGCCAGAAAAACAGGCGTTGCCGATGCACTTATAAATTATGCAAAAGGCGAAGGGTCCAGGCGTAAGGTTTCCTCAATAAGGCTTGATTGCCATCAATACCGCGACAAACTTCGTGCCTTTTATGAGCAGCATGGGTTTGTCTGCGTAGACGAAAAAACAATCAACGGGAAATGGTATACAGCGTTTTATGTACATGAACTCCACAATTTCTTATATCACTATTTTGAGCGCAGTTTCGGCCCTTTCAGGCCGTTGACCGCTTTACCTATGGAAAAAGCTCGTCAAGTTTTACTGGAACAAAAAGCTTCTGGTCAATTTCACAATTCCAATGTTGATGGTTTTATCAAAAAAAGGTATGACCGGGATAGAATGCTGCGGGATATCTTCGTGACCCGTGGCGGAAAAGCGGTTAGAACAGCGCCGATATATATGATGCTGGGAGAGCACAGGCAATGGGAGTCCGCCTATGAAGAACCGGGAATTATTAAAATCCCGTTGGAGGAATTTGACCCACTAACCGTATCTTTTACATATGGCGATTCCTTTACCATCTTTGATCCGGCCCTGTTCGGTAAAGAAGAATATTGGAACAGTTTATATTTTGCTGATGAAATTTTAGATGTCATAGGACGCCAAGGGTTCCCGCCTTATGTGGCATATGATTTCAAGCGAGGCATATACCCAAAAGACAAACACCTCCATCATCACCTCAAATATATTGAAGCACACGTTTGGAGCGATGAAATTTTGATTAAATATCAGAAAATATGGCTGAAGGAAAATATGAGATGATAGTACTGTAATCTCAGATATTCATGGTAATTATCCCACATTAAAGGCTGTTATTGGTGACTCAAAGGCGAAAGGCGCGAATGCTTTTTTACTGCTCGGCGACTATATCCGTGACACTCCGACACTTAACGAAGTGGTTGATACAATCCTTATTTTGCCTAGTTGCACGGCCATTTTGGGAACGGCGATATCGGTGTTATTTCTCTTGAAAAACTAAGTTAGAATATTGTGAGCTTGAACAAATGCTTCCTAACTTTTGGACATAGTTGATAATCTCTCGTTCAGAATCATGTACATTACCAAGAAGCTTGATTGCTTTTACAAGGTTCTGCCTATAAGTCTTTGCAAAGGTTTTAGCAGCCCCTGAGCCATTCCGTAATTACTTCAAACAGCATTTCTTGTATTTCTTACCGCTTCCACACGGGCATGGGTCATCTGTAATCTATATCCCATATAGACTTACAAAGCGTTGAACTGAGTTTTCATAACATGACAGCATTTTATCATATTTTCTTAAATCATACATTATACTAATAAAATTATAACACTTTGTGCAAAGGTCATTGCTTATCGAAGTCGTCTACCGCAGCCTGAAGCACCTTCGCCGCCACAGAGCCGGCAACCCTGCTTCCTGAGCCGCCATTCTCGATTACTACGACAAATGCAAGAGGAAAATCGTCTCTATCCAAATATCCGGCAAACCAGGAATGAGGACTGAGCCCGCCGCCAACCTCCGCAGTGCCGGATTTGGCACACAGCTCAAGTCCTTTGAAGTTGTCCTCCCCATAAGCGCTGACAACATTGTTTCTCATCATTCCTCCAAGCTCCTCAGCTGTTTTTGACGAAAGTATCCGTTCCTTTTCCATTGCACGGTTGGTAAGCTTTGAGAAAACCCCTCTGTCAACGAGTATTTCCGGCGTTACGCGTAGGCCATCGTTTGCGATTGCACCCATATAGGTCATGAAATTCAGGGGATTTGCTGTGACAGTGTATTGGCCGATGCCTGCCCAAGCCAGATCTGCTCCCTGTGCGTCAGCCACATCAACCACCCCTGTAGCCGTTCTGATACCATTGACCTCAAGAGCTGAATTGAATCCGGCTAGATCAGCATATTTTTGCAGCGTCTGCCCTCCAAGCTCAATAGCGATTTCTCCAAAAGCAATATTGCATGAATCGGCAAGCGCCTTCTCCAAGGTAACCTCTCCGTGGGCCGAAGGACAGGTCACGAGCACTCCGTCCATATTTAGCTGAACATCGCATTGATAAACCTTGCCCTCAATACCATCTATATGATCAATAGCTGCCGCTGCTGTCACCAGCTTAAACACCGAACCAGGAGTATATACAGACGAAAGAAAACGGTTTATATACACTCCTTCATACTTTGCGGGATTGCCCTCCAGCTTGGGAGGGTTTTGCGGGTCAAAGGAAGGCGCACTCACCATGCAAAGGATTTCTCCTGTCTTATAGTTATATACGCCCACAGTTCCCTTCCGTCCATTGAGCGCCTTGTAAGCTGTTGCGCACAAGTCCGCATCCAGCGTAAGGGCAATGCTGC
>CAYOKA010000218.1:0-3139 GCA_964404395.1 uncultured Oscillospiraceae bacterium
GATGGGTCATTCTTTATCTTCTTTTTCTGCTTATAGGACTTACGACGCGTTTTGAAATTCACTGTATGGCCAAGGTATTCTTGCCTTGACAACATCCGGGCAATTGTGGAATTCCGCCATATATACGGGTCATCGTAGGCTTGTTTTGCAGGAAGTACGATACCGTTTCGTTTGCCATATGCAACGGGATTTTCAACTTTCCGCTTTTCCAACTCGTTAGCAATCTTGGTGGTCCGAGACCGCTCATGCAAAGATGGAATATTTCCTTAACAACGGCTGCGGCTTCCTCATCCACAATCCAGTGTGTCTTATCCTCCGGGTCTTTTATGTAACCATAGGGAGGATTGGTACAAAGCAGTTTGCCTGATTGGCCTTTTGCCTTAAACACGGCACGAATTTTCTTGCTTGTATCCTTTGCATACCATTCGTTGATAATATTCAGGAATGGGGTAAAATCACTTCCTGTTGACTAGCACTGTCTACACCGTTGTTATTGGCAATGAAGCGGACATCGGCTTCAGGGAACGCTATCTCAGTATAGTAGCCTACTCTCTTCCAAGGCGGCTCCGACATCTGCTCCATTTGTGATGTTGAGAATTCCGGTTGGACATCCATTCCCATCTCCGTTGAGAAAGGCGTTTTCCTCAGCTTTACCGAAACGGCAAGCAAAGTCTCTAACGAGATATTTCTCTAAATCGAACTGTTGGTCCTCAATGAAGTGAACATGGAGTTTGGCAATAGAAGCCAGCTTGTATGCTTCAAAGTCGTACTGGCTGAAGGTGTCATTGTCTTCTGAAATAACGCTGCCCTCGGATACCCAGTCAGCTACTTCAGTAGCAGAAATAGCATGGACGGTACTGTCAAGGGTCGGTGTTTGTATTATGGTAGCAAATCTACGGAAAAGGGTTTCTTTATTGAGAGCCTCGTTGTAGCGGTTATCTGCTCCCTCCGGCAGCAAGTATGTTCCAGTTGTTGTATCTGCCATCTCGCGATACTGACCGGCAAGGTTTTGACCTCTGCGTATCATATTCCAGAAATCAGTTTTGTAAGATGTGTTTGACATGGTAATAATCCTCCTTTGAATTTTGAATTTTTTGCTACAGGTTAAAGTTTATTAACACATACGCACCACCGCCTTTCATGTTCACAGTGGGGGCAGTCTGTGGCAGGAAATATATATAGTTCTCTATAGAGATGTGGTTCTGTTACGAGGATGGTGACGGTCACAAAATGTTTGGTGAAACCCGGAACATAGACCTCGATATTACCGTGTTTGATGTAGTAAATATCTGAAAAATATGTGTAGCCATCCGGCGCTAAGCAAAGAATATGTAAACCTGTACCACTTAGACTTATCTCGATATATGCCTTCGGGAACATCTGCACGATGGCAAGCGCCCACGGCAGTATTGCTCCGTCTTTGATGCAACGGTCAAGGTCGATACCGATAATGTTGTTTGATACACGGATACCAATACCGCTGTAATTTACAGATGCCTTAATCGCTGTAGCAAAATCGGTAAAGGTCGCAGTTTTAGATACGCTGGCTCTGCCTCCCGTTCTTGGGTTATATGGAACCTTGGTATGCTTGTTATTTACGGTTTCGTACCGTCAACAGCAGAACTCGGCATTATTTTTGACATACTGGGGAATGTTGTCAAAACTAATTTAGCTGTTCCTCCTTTTGTATTTCTGCCGCTCTGCTATTCAAAGAACAGATAATTTTTTTGAGGGAGGTTTTCCTTCCTCTAATATTAGCCGAAATATTTAACCCCCTCTAATAGTCCCAGGACAGTTATTGCGAACTTGAACGACTTTATTGGTAAATTATTCCTGCCTCTACCTTGTAGCCATGGGGAAAGAGCAAAAATGACACCCGTAAGGATACAGATGTCTGTGAAAGTAGATGAATCAAGAATTGGAATCGGAAATTGATCAATATTAAACAATTTCATTGTTGTTAGGCGAGTTAAATGATATGATTGGATATATTTAGTAGGGGGTGTAGCAGCAGCGATATATTACAACGAGTTATTGCAGCTGTTGATTGATATAATAGTATGTTTAATAAAGCCCTCCAAAACATTTCTGGCATCAGTTCAAAGCTATCATGCTTTTTCAAGGCAAGAAGATTATTAGTTAGGAGGAGGCGCATTCAAAATGGCGCTACTTGGCCAAAAATTCAAGTAGTGCCCTATGGGAAATCGAGTTTTATTCAAAATGATATAGCATTTGTCACAATTTTGGCCACAAGCCGCCCACACACTTCCCTTTAGCCTAGCATTAGTTGTAGTTTTGACCATGTGGCAATGAAATCGCAAGAGAATCCTAAATAAAGGCTGGTTTTATTTATTGCGTGTGAGCCCAAGTCACCTACTTAAAATAAGATGATATCCAGAATTGCCATTACTCGCAAAAAAGACTAATTCAATTTATACTGGGCTAGTCTTTGTGTCTTAGCTACTAAGGGGGGACTCGAACCCTATTTCAATATTTATTGGTCGTGTCTGGTTTTCGAAAATATGGTATAGTACCAAATAACAAGTAAAAGAGTAGATAGGAGAATTGAATGTGAGGCGAACATCAAAATATAGATTCGAAATGAAATGGTACTTAGCAATACTTTTATTGCTGTTGACATCAATGTTAGTTATGCTAACTTCTGTATATGTTCAGCCTGGTTCATTTATGCACACTATGAAGGGTTTTGTAAGACAACCACTGCTAATACTACTTAATTTTGTGCCCGGGTTACTTTTAATCACATTGCTTTACTTTATATTTGGGAATATGTTTTACAGCGCATCCATATCCGCATTGATTATAAATCTGTTCTCATATGCAAATCTCCTAAAAATTGAAGGCCGGGATGATCCCCTTGTACCGGCAGATATTGCATTAATACAGGAAGCCCTGACTGCTACCAGTGATTATGAGCTTGACTTACACCTATTCATATTATTCCTAATCTTACTATGTTCAGCGATACTATTCATAATGGGTATATTCATAAAAAATCCAAAACAAAATTGGAGGGTACGCTTATGCGGCAGTGTAGCCGTTATAACTGTTTTCGCATTATTCATTAAGTTTGTATATAGAAACACTGATCTATATAATAGTTTTGATGTTCCCCAAC
>CAYOKA010000219.1:0-3136 GCA_964404395.1 uncultured Oscillospiraceae bacterium
CCATCTTGCCCGTATGATCGACGGTAATGAGATATCCTTTATGTCCTCCGGTAAAGGTTTTCCCCTCAACGGAGACAATTTTGCCGTCCTCATATATGGATATCAGGTCAGAAGGAAATCCGTCCGGTAATTTTACTCCTGCACCGGTAGATGTGGAGTCGCTGTTTACCGGCGCTCCCGATGAATTATCACCGGATTTAGAATTACCCGGGCCGGAAGATTTGATTTCCGGCCCTTTATCATGTGTTCTTAATGATAAGGCTATCGCCTGCTCTCTGGTTGCCATTCCGTAACCGGTAGCTTCCTGAGCCGGCGTGGTTGCCTTTGGCATAAAATTGCCTTTGGTGTCGCCGAGAATAATTCCAGCTTTGTTCATATATTTTGTTGCTTCAACTGCGTATGCAGAAATGTATTTCTGGTCGGGGAAATCCTTAACGCCCGCAATGCTGTAATCTCCGACAGGGTTAATAGCCTTGATAGCTCTGAACAGCATGGTCGCGCATTGTTCCCGGTTAATCAGCACCTTCGGTGAAAATGTGGCCTCGGAGGTTCCCTTGGTTATGCCCAGGCCTAATGCCTTCAAAATCTGCGGATTTTTTGTATCAGTGAAGGGATTCGGAGAAAAGGCCTCACTTGCTTTGCCCGAAACCTTTTCATATAACAATACCGCAAGCTCGGCAAACTCCTCGCGAGTTATCGGCTTGGTCATGTCGGCACCCTTCAATATGTCAGGGATAAGTCCCAGGTCATTGGCTCTTTCAAGCTCTGGCTTAGCCCAGTTGGAAGCGCCGCTGTAGAAAGCCGCTGTACCTATTTGAAATACGTTTGAGAAGGGTGATTTTACAAAGGAGCCATCAGGCTTTTTCAGCTCAAAAAATGCACGGAAATAGTAGGTGTTTTCCTTGATGTCTATCTCTCCCCAGGCGCCCTCATCAATGGGATCAACATCCACATCATCAGAAAGCATATCGCCTGCTTTTTCAAAAGGCTCCACTCCGGCAAGCTCCGTTGCCCATTTCCCGTTGCCTATTTTCCAATCAAGTTTGGTATATACGGCGGTAGCTTTATTGGCTTCCTCCACACTTTTCGGTATAACAAAATTGAAGTGAAAATAAGGCTGGCCTTGATCTCCGGTTCTTAGTTCACCCTTCAGATTAGTCGGCGCCTCGAGGCTGTCAGGAATCGCGCTGGCTTGCCCTTTGCCGATTACTGCCACCTCGGAATAGGGTGAAGCAATAACCTTGTACCCCCCCTCTTCTGTAGCGGGATCATAAACATCGTACTCATGAAGGTAGCGATAGCGGAAGGAATAGGTATTATTTTGCAAATCAAGGTCGTCAAAGGTATCCAGGCCAAGATTCCAGGGTGATATTGGAAGGTCTATGGCGTTCCTTTCATCATGACCAATATTATTCAGGTAGCCCGTGACATTCATTCTGTCATATGTGCTTTCATAGTAGCCAATGACACCCTCCTCAACGATGACTCCGGCCCAGTTTTTATCAAACTTCCACGGACCGTCATTGATCTTGAAATCAAGCTCGTATAATATAAAGAATTCTTCCGAATCCATGTACTCCATTATACTGCTTGGTTGGGTCAAGCGGAGCAGCAGGTCATTGTACCCGCCATCGCGAACTGTCAGACTGGCCGGTTTTTCCAGTACCGGCAGCTCAGCTTCCTCTGCCAGGACTGCTGCAGGTAAAACCAGCATCATGCAAAGTAATAAAACAACGACTTTTTTCAACATAGTAAAATCCTCCTAAAATTAATTTTTGTGAAGCGGTATGTATAAACGCAAAAGCCTTACATAAACACAATAACGCCGTAGTTAATTTCAGCGTCATCAGCAGGAACAGGAAAAATGATTACCTTGCTAAAGTGATCAGGCTGCGCCTCGCCTTGTCGTCTTATTCCGGAAAACATTGAAAATGGGTTCTTTACACCCTCTTTAAAGAAGGTGTCTCCGGCGAAAACACGCGTGAGGGCGACAGCCAATTGGGTATCGTCAATCTTGTATTGGAGAATGCGGACGGCCTTTTCCCCCGGGCTCTCAAGTTCGGTCTTAGTTTCAGAAACAAAGGCCTTATTCACCATAAACAGTGTATACTGTGGCGTAAATATGGCGATGGGGTAGGGGAAAAAGTCAATGATTTGTGAGAACAGAGCTTCATTTGCAACAAGCATCTGAAATCTTTTTATCATTTTTCCCTGCATTTCTGTCTTTTCTTCCAGCATTTGCTGTACATCTGAAAGCTCCTTAAGTAGCTGTTCCTTAGTTTTATCCCCCATAAACGCTCCTTTCCATCAAAAATTCTGATGCCTCAAGCTTCTAATAATACTTTAATAAACTGCTTGACTTTAGGATAGGATAAATATGCCTGTAATTAGTACGGAAAGTGCTATTTTTTGGGGTAACATGCTTTGGTTTCTGTTACAGAATAAACAAAAGCCCGCTTTAGTATGAAACTAATTCAGGCTCCTTAATTACTTTTCAGGTCTTCAACAACTGCTTTTCATTTTTTCAGTGATTACTTCACATATTTGGTTTGATATTATACTATCTTATTATCCTGCCTTCCTGCCATTTTGCGATATTCAGAGGGAGACAAGCCGGTTCTATCCCTAAACACTCTTGCAGAATGTCCGTTATAGTCCATGCCGCAGACGGCAAAGGCCTGTGCAACGCTAAGGTTTGTATCCAGCAGCTTTTCCTTTAATTTTCTTATCCTATAGTTGACATAGTACTCATGGGGTGTCATCCCGGTATGCTTCTTAAACAGCTTTGTAAAATAGGCCTTGCTCAAGCAGGCCGCCTTTGCCGTTTCGTTGGCGTCAAAGGGTTCCTGCCAGTGATCTTCTATGTACTGCCTGCCCCACTTGATTTCTTCTTTTCCCCTGTATATATTTTTAAAGATGAAAACAGCGGCAAAGTACTCTATCACTCCGTCAGCATTTACCAAAGGAAAACAGGTAATGTCTGAGCTTATGGTCTGTATATCCCTGTCTACCACATTAAAATACCTGATCATATCCTGATAGGGAGCATTGAAATCAGTAAGGTATACAGTCTTTCCTTCCAATACCTGTCTGACCTGATCCATACAGCCAAGTCCGATCACGATTGGATCCTCAA
>CAYOKA010000220.1:0-3123 GCA_964404395.1 uncultured Oscillospiraceae bacterium
AGAAAATCGCGATTGTACCGGATCATTTTACACCTAATAAGGATATAAAATCTGCACAGCAGGTTAAATACATAAGGGAATTTGCCAAAGAAATGGGCATTGTCAACTTTTTTGAAGTAGGACAGATGGGCGTTGAGCATGCTTTGCTTCCGGAAAAGGGGCTGGTTGTTCCCGGCGACGTGATAATTGGAGCTGACTCCCACACCTGTACCTATGGAGCTCTCGGAGCATTCTCCACCGGGGTCGGAAGTACGGACATGGCGGCGGGAATGGCTACGGGCGAAGCCTGGTTTAAGGTTCCTGAAGCAATCAGATTTGAATTGAAGGGAAAAACAAGCAAGTGGGTCAGTGGAAAGGATGTCATTTTGCATATTATTGGAATGATTGGCGTGGATGGCGCCCTATACAAATCGATGGAATTTGTGGGGGATGGCCTGGACAGCTTATCCATGGATGATCGTTTTTCAATGGCCAATATGGCAGTTGAGGCAGGTGCCAAAAACGGCATCTTTGCTGTGGATGATAAGACGCTTGCCTATGTAAAGGAGCATTCGAGCAGACCCTATAAGGTATTTGCAGCCGACGAGGATGCAGTATATAGCGAAGAATACACCATAGAGCTTAGTGACATTAAGCCTACTGTGGCATTTCCGCCTTTACCGGACCAAGCAAGAACCATTGACAAGGTCGGGGATGTTAAAATCGATCAGGTCGTCATTGGCTCCTGTACAAACGGAAGGATTGAGGACATGCGTATGGCAGCCTCCGTGCTCAAGGGGCATAAGGTTCACCCTGATATCCGCTGTATCATTATTCCTGCAACACAAAAAATTTGGAAGCAAGCTATGGATGAGGGTTTGTTTAGCATATTTATTGATGCCGGGGCTGCTGTCAGTACGCCTACCTGCGGCCCATGCCTGGGAGGGCATATGGGTATTCTGGCAAAGGGAGAAAGGGCAGTGGCTACCACCAACAGGAACTTTGTCGGAAGGATGGGACATCCCGAGAGCGAAGTGTACCTGGCCAGCCCTGCAATTGCTGCGGCATCAGCTGTAGCCGGCAGGATTGCATCACCGGATGAGCTGTAGTCAAATGCCCAGCCAAGAGAAATGATAGGAGGATGGATATGAAAGTTCAGGGTAAGGTCATTAAATATGGGAACAATGTGGATACGGACGTAATAATACCAGCAAGGTATCTGAATACAACAGATCCGGCAGAGCTGGCTTCTCATTGCATGGAGGATTTGGACAAATCCTTTGTAAAAAGAGTGCAAAAGGGAGATATCATAGTAGCTGGCAGCAATTTCGGCTGTGGTTCATCAAGGGAGCATGCACCGATAGCCATCAAAGCCTCAGGGATTTCCTGTGTTATAGCGGAAACCTTTGCAAGGATTTTCTACCGCAATGCCATCAATACGGGTCTGGCTATTATTGAAAGCCCGGAAGCGGCGGCAGACATATCTGAGGGTGATATGCTGGAAATTGATTTCGATACCGGGCTGATTCATAACCAGACAAAGAAGGTTTTCTACAAGGGAGCTCCATTTCCGGAGTTCATGCAGAAAATCATTGCCGCAGATGGGCTTATAGGCTATATCAAGCAGAAGTAAGATGGAAGCACGTAGACCAGGAAATCATGTAGATTAGAGAATTGCGTAGATTGGGGAGGCATATAGTGGAATATAATATAACTGTTTTAAAAGGCGACGGAATCGGACCAGAGGTGATTGACCAGACTGTTCTGGTGCTCAATACCCTGGGAAAGCGACAAGGCATTACATTCAATTTTCGTGAGGCAATGATGGGCGGATGTGCTATAGATGCCTGTGGCGAGCCCTTACCCAAGTCAACGCTGGAGGCTTGTAAAAAGAGCGACGCCGTATTGCTTGGGGCAGTCGGTGGTCCGAAATGGGAAGGCCTGCCGGGCGGCAAGACGCCGGAGGCCGGCTTGCTGGGAATCAGGTCGGGACTTGGCCTTTATGCCAACCTGCGGCCGGCAATTATTTATGATGAATTAAAAGAGGCATCACCTCTTAAGAATAGTATTATTAAGGATAACATCGATATCCTGGTCGTCAGAGAGCTGACCGGGGGTATTTACTTTGGTGAGAGGGGGCGCCTTAACAGGGGAATGGACACGGAGGTGGCCTTTGACACCGAGAAATATAGCGTAGAAGAGATTGAACGTATTGCAAGGCTGGCATTTAAGGCAGCATATGGACGCCGTGGGCTTGTCACCTCTGTTGACAAGGCTAATGTACTTGAAAGCTCAAAGCTCTGGAGAGAGGTTATTATCAGGGTTTCAAAGGAGTATCCTGAGATCAGGCTCAAACATCTTTATGTGGACAATGCGTCAATGCAGCTCATAAGAGATCCCCATCAGTTTGATGTTATTGTCACCTCAAACCTGTTCGGAGACATTCTCTCTGATGAAGCGTCAATGATTACCGGATCCATTGGTATGCTTCCCTCAGCAAGTCTGGGCAGCGGCACTTTGGGCCTGTACGAGCCTATACACGGTTCTGCGCCGGACATAGCGGGCCAGGATATTGCAAATCCCATTGCCACAATCCTTTCGGCTGCCATGATGCTTCGCTATTCCTTCAATCAGAATGCGGCCGCCGAGCTTGTGGAGGCTGCTGTGAAGAAGGTGCTGGCCAAGGGATACAGGACTAAGGACATTTCATCCGAAGGCTTCAAAACAGTAGGAACCAAGGAAATTGGCAGACTAATAGCATCTGAAATCAAGGCCGTCTAAAATACTCACATTTAAATGTTCAATATAACAAAAAACGGACTGTCTTAGTAGGCAGTCCGTTTTTGTAGTACCATCTGATTCACATAATGAATAATTATACATTTTATGTAACCCATTGAAAAACCCATTGAATATTGATAGTATATAAATGTTATCCAGGTTGGTGATTACTTCACAGGCCTTTTTTGGCATATAATGCGCATATTTCTGGTTGATTAGTGATGAATATTATTGTATTATGTAAACTAATCTTTTGGCCTGGAAGTGTTTTATATATGGTAAACTTTGATTTTGCTGTTATGTTTTGCATAGATATAGAAGGGGTGTCTTAATGGGAAAATACGTTATAAAAAGGATTTTGCT
>CAYOKA010000221.1:0-3122 GCA_964404395.1 uncultured Oscillospiraceae bacterium
TTGGAGGATATATGACTATTTCAATGATTTTTCTTTTGCTCGGCGGTCTGGGGATGTTCCTATTTGGCATGAAGATGATGTCGGATGGTCTGGAGAATGTTGCAGGCGACAGAATGAGACAAACGCTGGAGATGCTAACAACCAATCGCTTTGCCGCAGTTGGTGTAGGTGCAGGAGTCACTGCCGCAATACAAAGCTCCTCGGCTACCACCGTTATGGTCGTAGGGTTTGTAAATGCAGGCCTTATGACACTGCTCCAGGCAACAGGCGTCATTATGGGTTCAAATATCGGTACAACCATAACCGCTCAGCTCATTGCATTTAAGCTTTCTGATGTAGCGCCGTTCATCTTGTTCATCGGTATGTTCATGACAATATTCATCAAGAAAAGAAACCTGTCGAGGATTGGAGAAATCATATTAGGTTTTGGTATCCTTTTTGTAGGTCTGGACTTGATGTCCCTCTCTATGGAGCCTTTACGCAGTCATGAGGGATTTCAGGCTTTGTTGACAAACTTCAGTAATCCCTTGGTTGGAATCCTTATCGGTGCGATTTTTACCGCAGTCATACAAAGCTCCTCTGCTTCAATCGGAATATTACAGGCACTGGCCGCCATGGGGCTTATAGGTCTGGATGGTGCAGTCTTCGTTATACTTGGTCAAAACATAGGAACCTGCGTCACCGCAATAATAGCCGCAATTGGAACAAGTACAAATTCCAAGCGTACGGCAGGGATACACTTAATGTTTAATATTCTCGGCACTCTCATTTACCTGCCGATACTTTTACTTTTCCCAGGCATTGTTACATGGATAGAGTCCATTTCAGTGGGTGATGCAGCCAGGCAAATCGCAAATTTCCATACCTTTTTCAATATAACAATCACAATCCTGCTCTTTCCCTTTGCAAAGCACATGGTGAAGCTTATTACAAAAATAATAAAAGATAAGCAAGGGGACGATCAAGTTGAGAAAAAGCTCATTTATCTCGATGAAAGGATAGCGCAGACTCCAGCGATTGCATTGACGCAGACCTTAAAGGAAATAAACCGCATGGGAGAAATTGTATACGACAATCTAGAAAATTCGACGGAGGCTTTATTCGAATATGACGAGCAGAAGGTAGAAAAGATCTTTGAGGTTGAGAAGACTATAGACTATTTAACAAACCAAATTACTCATTATTTGATTGAATTCAAGGGCTTGGAGCTTTCAAAAAACGACCTGAGAGTTATGGGTAGCCTGCACCATGTTGTAATAGACTTGGAACGTATCGGCGATCTGGCAGAAAATATTGTCAATAACGCCACTACACGCTCAGACAAAAAAGTAGCTCTTTCATCTGAGGGACAAGAAGAGTTGAAGTCTATTTCAGAAAAAGCAGCGCAAGCCCTGCGTGTAGGCCTGGATGTATTTAGACAACGTGATGTGAACCGGCTGCATGAGGTTGCCTCCCTGGAGCAACAGGTCGATGATATGAAAAAAGACTATACCAACAACCATATCAACAGACTTCAGGACAAATACTGCGACCCCAACGCAGGAGTTATCTTCACAAACCTGGTGGCGATTTTTGAAAGGATCGCAGATCATGCGAATAATATTGCTAACTCCCTAGTTGTTAAATAATCGTTCATCGTTTAGACTGCTATCTCACAAAATACACGGGACGGAATACCCTAATGAGAATGGTTCAAAGATAGTTGTCTGCCAACGGTCAAGCGCTGCCGGAAACCAATCGGTCCATTCTCTGGCTCGGGTGTGCTGACAGCAGACAAAAAGTAGCACGCTGAGAGAGAAGTATGCATCAACATAGCGGCGATTTGTTTTCCCTCGGATACTTTCCCAACCCTTCAACATGAGCCGCTGTTCTTCTCTATCCGATGTTGCACCCATGAGGCCGCCTATATCCATATATGAATGAGCATAACCGCTGAGCGACCAATCAATTAGTCCAACACTTTCATTAGTCCAAATCATATTTCCAAAACCCGGGTCAGAGTGTGCAATAAATATCGCCTCATTTCTGTCCATTTCATCCATTACCCTAGCTACTGCATTGAGCGCACTTATAATACTCTTAATTGTTTCTGCTGGAAGGTACTCGTTTCCCTGTTCGGCTTTCACAATAAGTCGTTCAACAAGTTTTTGGTCATAGGAAAGTCTGGTAAAGATATTTGTGTTTTTAATAGTCTCTTCCGCACTTCTAAGTCTTGCTAATGTCTGACCGGCAGAAATGAGCATTTTCTCGGTTCGTTTATCCTTATCAAATGGAATACCGTCCATCCAAAAAAGAAGGCTTGCCAAGGTTCCATCTGAAAGCCGAGCAACCAGATCACCTGTTAATGTCTTAACTGGTGATTGCACAGGTATATCTGTCTGCTTACTGAGCATTAGTATAAATTCAAGTTCACTTCTTAAGAGAGCTTCTTGCTCTCCGCCAAATACCGATAAATCAAACCCGGAAACCGGGCTTTTGAGGCGGAGACAATACGACTGTTTATCACAATCGATACGATATGTACGGTTTTCGTTGTGCCGCAAGAGCGTAATGCCTGCATTTTCTAGTCCATAGAGTGATAAGGCTTCGGTTATGCTATCGGACATATCAATCCCCTTTCTGCAAACTGCGAAAATTAAGTATGTTGCCGTCCGGGTCTTTGAACTGAAATGACCGAGCTCCCCAAGGATGGGTAGTCGGCTCGTTTAGTATCTCGATGCCCAACAGCATTAGCCTTTTATATTCGGTGTCCACGTCTCCTACGTCAAAGCCGACAATCACGTTGTTTGCTCCGCCTGTGGACACATAATGAAAAACTGAGCTTTCCTGTAACGGCTCAACATAATCAAAGGTGAAGTTCACGCCTCCGGCAACAAGTGATGAGTGAACCTCATTGCCTTCTGCTGTGCCGCCGAAAACGGATTCATAAAATGTACGGAGCCGAAGGACATCCTCTGTGATGAAGCATATGTCTGTGAATTGAATACTCATACGATGCAAACTTCCTTTCGCTTTTATTATATTCGGGCATTATTCCCTTACCTCCCCTTACTCTTTATCCACTCTGCCGATCCACCTATATATAACTCATTTCAATCCAGCCATTTATGTCCTGACGGATT
>CAYOKA010000222.1:0-3088 GCA_964404395.1 uncultured Oscillospiraceae bacterium
ATTTTCAGATAGGCCTTTCTGTTGCGCTCCTCGTATTCTATCAGCTTATTGGCAGGATATTTAACTTTTCTGAGCTCGTAGTTGTCAACACCCCGGCATGGTGGCATTATCTGATGCCCACTGCCTGGTTTGCCGCGCCCTTTAGCCTTATACTGGAGCAGGACACTTCGGCGTATATTATTAGCCTTAGCATTATAGCATTAGCTATACCGATTATGTCACTGATTTTGTACGTCAAATTGGTTGTACCCCACTTCGAAAGAAATCTTCAGAAGCTAAATAGCAGCACTGGCAAAAGAAAAACTAACAGCTTCAAAAAAAGACTACAATCAAAAATGGCAAATCTGCTTTGCTCTTCAAAGCAGGAGCGTTTATTCTATCAATTTACACAAAATGTTGCAGGAAATGAACGCAAGCTGAAGCTGAAGCTTTATCCAACATTAGCCTTTGCAGTTGTAATGCCCTTTATATTCATGCTTGGAGCCTTCAGCGGTGGAAAATCCTTTGCGCAGGTTCTTCAAGACATATCAGATGGCCCCTACCATTTCGGCCTCTATTTCACGGGCATCATGCTTGGCAGCACCATCCAGCTGCTTAGCACAAGTGAAGACTATAAAGGTGCTTGGATTTACAGAACCTTACCTCTTGATTCGCCTGTACCTGTCTTCAAAGGTGCGCTTAAAAGCTTCATAATAAAGTTCATTATTCCGATTTTCCTTTTCACAAGCATCATGATTGTTTTAATCACCGGATTAAAAGTGGTTCCGCATATAATATTGATATTTTTCAATACGTTAATCGTACTGTTGTTCATATTTAGGATATCAAAAAGAGAACTGCCCTTCTATAAAGATTTCCAGTTCACTCAGGATGGAAGTCGGGCAGGAAGGGTTTTTCTTTCATTCTTTGTAACAGGGGTATTGGCAGGAATACATTTTCTTTTATCCATGTTGCCCTTTGGTGTGGCCGCAAATATAGCTGTTTCCATCATAATTAGTGTATTATTGTGGAAGAACAGCTTCAAGCTCACCTGGAGCAACGTGACCTACTAAACACAAAAACACCCAGCTACTTTGTGCAAATTTTCGACCTTCTCAATTTGCGTTATTGGCTAATTCCATGTATGATGAGTAACTATACTCAAAAATCTAGGGGGATTTAATGATTGAATTTAAGCAAGTCAGCAAGAAATTTAAAGACACTACTGTATTAAAAGACATATCTTTTGAAATCGAAAAAGGTAAGTTGGTTGTCCTAATTGGTTTAAGTGGGTGCGGTAAAACTACCACATTGAAAATGATTAACAGGTTAATCAATGCTACATCCGGCACCATCACAATTAACGGAGAGGATATTTCGAAGAAAAACAAGATTAAGTTAAGAAGAAACATCGGATATGTCATTCAGCAGACAGGGCTTTTTCCGCACATGACCATCCGTGAAAATATAGAAATTATTGCACGTGCTGAGCAACGCCCGTCAGAAGAAATTTCAAAACGCACGACAGAATTGATGGATATGGTTGGTATGGACGATTCATTTCTCGAGCGTTATCCCAATGAGTTATCCGGCGGACAGCAGCAGAGGGTTGGCGTAGCCAGAGCCTTTTCTCTGGATCCCGAGATTATTCTAATGGATGAGCCCTTTTCCGCACTAGATCCAATTACAAGAGCTTCATTACAGGAAGAGCTGGTTAATCTTCAGGCAAGAGTCAAGAAGACTATCGTCTTTGTAACTCACGATATGAGCGAAGCCGTCAAAGTGGCTGATAAAATTTGCATTATGGATAAGGGTGAAATAGTTCAATATGATACTCCGGAGAATATTTTGAAGCATCCGGCAAATGATTTTGTAACCGAGTTCGTAGGTAAGAATCGTATCTGGGATTCTCCTGAATATATCCGAGCCAAGGACATCATGATTGAAGATGTCATAAGCTGCTCAAGAGAATTATCGCTCTCCAGAGCACTTGAGAAAATGCGGCAATTCAAAGTTAACAGTCTGGTTGTTATGGATAAGGCAAGCGGTAAGATGGAGGGCATCGTAAAACCGAAGCTGATTTCCAAGGTCAAGGATAGAACGACTAAGGTTGAAGACATAATGATTAGGGACTTTGCCTTTGCATCCCCGGAAGACTCTGTTGTCGACATTTTAAGAGTTATAGAGGAAAATAATATATCCGAGATACCGGTTATCGATGACCAGGGCAGGATTCTGGGTCTTGTAACGCAAAGCACTCTCATTACGACGCTAAGCGAACAATACTTTGAAGAGGAGGTGAGGTAATTGAATATGTTTGAATATATGAGGACGAATTTTGATCAAGTTATTATGCTGACAAAAGAACATATAATGTTGACGACCATGGCTGTTGGACTTGCGGTACTAATAGGGGTTCCCATTGGTATTCTAATAAGCTACTTTCGCAAAGTCAGTAATGTGTTTTTAGGTGGCACCAATGTTATTCAAGCGATTCCATCAATGGCACTGCTGGGACTGGCGATACCTCTTCTGGGTATCGGTTCGACACCTGCTGTTGTAATAGTTATCCTCTATTCTCTCCTTCCCATTGTTAAGAACACATATACCGGGATTACAGGCATTGATAAGGATATTTTGGAATCAGCAAAAGCCATTGGTCTGACAAAAATGCAAATTTTGACTAAGATTCGTATCCCACTATCATTGCCGGTTATCATGGCTGGGGTAAGAATTTCCTCTGTTACAGCGGTAGGGCTTATGACTATGGCAGCCTTTATAGGTGCGGGCGGTCTAGGCTTCCTGATTTTCTCCGGAATCAGCACCACCAACAACGGACAGATACTGGCAGGAGCTATTCCAGCAGCCATTCTAGCTCTCATTGTAGACTTTATTTTTGGATTGATTGAAAAACTGGTGACACCAATAAGTCTGCAAACCACCGCTAGTACTTCCAAGCAAAAGCTGAAGAAATCCAGAAAGACGCAGAAGATAATATTGGGCGTGGTAGCGGCACTTCTAGTTGTAATGTTTGTATCCAACTGGATTGGAGGCCTTGATAAACCCGACGAGTACATTACCGTTGGTGGTAAGGACTATACAGAGCAAT
>CAYOKA010000223.1:0-3083 GCA_964404395.1 uncultured Oscillospiraceae bacterium
CCCATGAAAGCCCTTTATCTTTTGCATGGTTATTCAGGCAACTTTACTGACTGGGTTTGCGGAAGTAATATCCAGGAGCTTTCGCTGAAGCATAACATAGCTGTTTTTATGCCTTCGGGAGAAAATTTCTTTTATCTGGATGATACCGATATGGGGGTATTGTATGCCGAGTTCGTTGGTAATGAATTGGTCGAATTCACCCGCAGATTGTTTCCGATATCAAGGGAAAAAGAGGACACGTTTATCGGCGGGCTCTCGATGGGAGGATATGGGGCGATAAGAAACGGATTGAAGTTTTCACATAATTTCAGCCGCATCATTGCACTATCCTCGGCGTTGATAACAAATAGTATTGCAGGAATATCAGTTGATTTTAAGGATCATGTAGCTGATTATGGCTATTATAGGAGAGTTTTTGGAAACTTGGACAAATTGCTGGGTAGCGACAAAGACCCTGGGGCTCTGGTTTCCAAAATGAAAAAGGAAGGTAAGGAAATGCCGGACATATATATGGCATGTGGAACAGAGGAC
This sequence comes from uncultured Oscillospiraceae bacterium, assembly GCA_964404395.1. GTDB lineage: Bacteria > Bacillota > Clostridia > Acetivibrionales > DTU013 > JAAYBT01. The sequence continues at coordinate 532 of CAYOKA010000223.1, forward strand.
TTTTTGTTGAATGAGAACAGAAGATTTCATGATGTATTGAATTCGGAGGGCATAAAGCATACTTATATTGAGAGCCCCGGGGTACACGACTGGAAGTTTTGGAATGAATATATCGAAAAAGCAATTATGTGGGCATGCGAATAAGAGAAACTACGATGATATGCTATTTTGCAAAAGAGGCTATCAGAGGAACTTCTCCGATAGCCTTCTTTTGGTAATAACTAAATCTTGTAAAATGCATTGAATGTTCTCAGTATTAACAGAATGCCCTGTTCCTTTGTAGTATTTCCCTTTGGAAGTATATAAGTTATACCGTTTACAGTAGAACCCTTAACGATATTATGTACAGTTCACATAATAGTTTGGCTGGCTTTAAAATGCCGGAAACCTGCGAAAAGATGCCAACTATCACTAGGCTTTTTGTGATAATTTTGTTTAGCTTTCGTATTGCAGATGCATATGATTTATGGTATCATTTGATTGATTAAAAGCTATGGCTAAGCAAGTAAGAGGCTCTTAGAGGCCATTCTGCGACGTCAAAATTTCATTTTTTCAGAGGCATAATAGTACTATACATGTTAATAGCCGGGAAATAATGGTAAGGAGTGATAGATATAGACACGCTATTTTTTGTTGTCGTCGGCCGTGGCAGGGCCAACGCAATATTACGCAAGGCTAAGGACTGTGGCGCGGCGGGGGGAACCATCTTCTTGGGTGAAGGCACAGTGCAGAATAGTTTGGCTGAGAAGCTGGGCATCACAGAGATACATAAAGAGATTATTATGATACCAGCGACAGATGAGCTTTGCAATGAATTGCACGAAACGCTTAACAAGGAATTTGTGTTTAGTAAAAGGAATAAGGGTATTACTTTCTCGATACCATTTAGGAGTTGGCCCTTGCGAGACGAAAGGGTTGAAAATAACAATACAACTCCATACTGCTGTATTATGACTATCGTAGATAAGGGACGTAGCAAAGACTGTATAAAAGCGGCAAGGGCAGCGGGAGCCAGAGGCGGTACATTAATTCATGGCCGCGGAGCCGGTGTGCCGACGGATTTCTATTTCCCTTTGATTATAGAGCCACAAAAGGATATCGTAATGATAATAGCGCCAAGTGAAAGGGTTGTTCCGATTAGAGAAAGGATATTTTTTGACCTGGAGCTTGGGAAAGCCGGAAACGGCATTATATTCACTTTTCCTGTGAGTCGCACAGGTGGGCTCATTGAAAGCAGTTCTGGAACCAGCTCTGAAGAGAACACTAAAAGCAGCTCCGAGGCCAGCTCGGAGATCAGCTCCGAGACCAGCTCCGAGTCCAGCTCCGAGTCCAGCTCGGAACAGAGCAAGGAGGTGACCTCATGAGCTTACTCATAGATAAATTTAAAGAGGTCCTTCGAACCTTGCTACCAGTTGTAATACTTGTGCTGGTGCTTTCCTTCACAATAGTTGATGTAGAATCAGATGTAATCACGCGTTTTATCGTGGGTGGTATAATGCTCCTGATTGGATTGGCTATTTTCCTATGGGGTGTAGATTTGTCTATGAACCCAATCGGAGAGTACATGTCCAAGGAGGTGGCTACTTCAAAATCGCTGATTAAGATTGCAATTCTCAGCTTCTTTTTAGGCTTTTTGATATCCGTTGCAGAGCCTGATTTGCTAATCCTTGGCTCGCAGGTTGAAGGCGCGTCCGGAGGTACTATGGGTGCAACAATCATTGTTTACATGGTATCAATAGGAGTGGGAGCCCTGATTTCATTGGCAGTCTTGAGGCTTCTGAGGGACAGACCACAATACAATACATTTATGGCAATAACCTATTCAGTCATTTTTGTACTGGCCATTTTTGTGTCGGAAGAATTCCTTGCTATAGCCTTCGACGCATCAGGTGCGACCACCGGGGCATTAACCACTCCCTTTGTGCTTGCGATATCACTGGGATTATCACAAATAAAGGGCGGTAAAAATGCTGAAGAAAATTCCTTTGGCATTGTAGGCGCTATGAGTGCAGGGCCGATACTGGCTGTAATGCTACTGTCCATCATTTCCGGCCAGAAAAACATACAAGGGACTGCTGAAGAATACATTTTTGACGAAGGCGTACTTGGACCTATAATAGATGCGCTACCGACAATATTCATAGAATCCCTTGTTGCACTTTTACCCATAGCAACGCTTTTTTTTCTTTTTCATTTTTTTAAATTCAAAATACCTAAGGCTGAACTTAGTGAAATAATAAAGGGACTTGTTCTTACTCTTGTGGGATTGACTATTTTCCTTACCGCTGTAAATTCAGGATTTATGGACATGGGTCGTATTATCGGTATGCAGCTTGCAGGGATGAGTCCCTGGATATTGATAGGAATAGGCTTCCTGTTGGGCCTTATAGTTGTTCTTGTGGAACCTGCCGTACATGTATTAGGCGAACAGATTGAAGATGTCACCGGTGGCCATATACCTATCAGATTAATCAGAATGACACTTTCCCTGGGTGTTGGTATAGCAATTGCTCTTTCCATGGTAAGAATTGTCGTCCCGGAGGTCAAGCTGT
>CAYOKA010000224.1:0-3061 GCA_964404395.1 uncultured Oscillospiraceae bacterium
AGAAATATCTTCGCTAACCCCTTTAAACGATTTGAGGATATGAGGTTTATGAAGCGATGCCGGGAGATTGAGTTTGTTGAGTTTAACAGGCATGTATTTAAGAAGCTTACAAAAGAGGACATTGCATGGATTAAGGCGCACTGCGACGAGAAGCTGAAGGAGTATTATGGGAGGTATGTTTAAGCGGCTACATAGTCGATAGAAAGCAAGATATATTGGCATTTATCTAGCTAAATAATCCGGCGGGATAGAGTTTTAAGTATTGAAGATGCGGGTGGGAAAAGAGTATGTGTGAACTAGAGCTTCTTTCACAATTGATAAAAGAGAAAAGCAAGATAGAGGATAAAATATCTACAATTTCCGGAAGGCCTGCATTGATTGGACACACTGGAGAGTACATAGCTTCTGTTGTTTTTGATATACAGCTTGAAAAGTCTGCTACCACCTCTGGATATGACGGCAGATTTACCAAAGGCGAATTAAAAGGAAAAACAGTTAATGTGAAATGGTACGCTAAAAATGAGAGAGTACTTGATATAAGGGAGGAATACTTACCTGAGTATTATCTTGTTCTCACAGGTCCTGATTCTGCAGCAGAGGCATCACGAAACAAGACACGACCATGGTTGATATATTCCGTGTTTTTGTTTAATGCCAGTAAAACTGTCATTAAGCTTAAGAGTAGAGGTATAAGAATAGGAGCTGCAACAAGCATTCTTAAGGAATACTGGGACTGTGCAGAGGTATATCCTTTACAAAGAAATAACGATTTACAGCTGTCTAGTAAGCAAAGAGATATGTTAGGGTTATTCAGGGATTGATAACGCCCTTTCACCGCACTATTCTCTCATGATAGTTTATAACAGGTACATATGTTACAATAAAGATGCAGCAGGGAAGGCATGAACAGGCCTTCCCTGTTGTATAATAGAAAAGGGAGACTGTTGACTAAATGAAAAGATAAAGGAGGATAACAGGGATGAAAACTTTCGTGTTATTAGCCTACATTGTCAATTATGGCCTGAATTTAGCTTTTTACGTAAAGAAGCTTAAGATCGGCAGCTTTATTACAAAAGCATTACTCACACCCCTTCTTCTTTTAATGTATCTTGCCGGAAGCAAAGAGCCACAAATCCCGGTTGTTTTGGCTCTATTTTTCTGCTTTTTTGGAGATTTGTTCATGGAATTTCCGAATTGCTTCCTGCCAGGGGTATCGGCATTTTTGGTCGGTCATGTCTTTTATTCAATGAGATTCGTATCAGACATTGGAGTGGGATCAAAGCTTCCCTGGTGGATATTCCTCTTTGCCATCGTCTATGCGGCATATGGAATCATTTTCCGCACCAAGATTTTTATACCTGATCTGAGAAAGAGGGTGCTGGTATACATATACTCTGTTATTATTCTAATTTCAAGCTTTTTGTCTTTGCTGAGGCTTGGAAGTGTCACATGGTACAGCTTCTGGATGATACTTGTGGGGACATTGCTCTTTATCATCTCTGATTCCATTTTGGCATATGACATGTTTCAAAAAAGAATCCCCAATGGCAAGGTATGGGTAATGGCCACCTATGGTGCTGCCCAGCTAATGATTATTCTTGGGATATAGAAAGCCCTATCCAAACAGGGGAACAGTTGAGTAACCGTGATGCCCATCTCCATCCCGAGCGCAAAGTTTCTTTATGTACGGAAAGCCAGCCTCTTTAATACGCCTTGCTTTGACCTTCAATAACTGATGAGGAGTATAATAGGATTTTGAGGCAATATCCAAATACTATTCATAATATTTAGAGGATTTGACAGTATTCTGAAGAATAATTTTAGTAAAACAATAATTCCAATTTATTTACTCAAGCTGCTATATAACCCAAAATAGTTATTGACATATGCCATAAACGGTGTATAATAAGAATAGGTGGCATATGTCAGAAACTATAAGGAGGTGAATAGCATGCCAAGAAGAGATGGAACCGGCCCGATGGGCGCTGGATCAATGACTGGAAGAGGTTTAGGATCTTGCACAGCTGAAAATGCGGTAAGGAGTGGAGCTGGTCTCGGAATGGGATTAGGTCTTGGGCTTGCTTGCAGACGCAGTTTTGGCCGTGGTTTCGGTCGAGGTGTCGGTCGCAATGACGGTTTCGGTTTTAGCAGAGGTTTCAATTGTGGAGCTGCTAGTGGTTTTGGTAGAGGTTTTGCGGCTAATCAGACCTCCTCGGAAGCACAAAGGGAGCTACTTAATGAGCAGAAGACCATATTGCAAAATCGGCTTGAGGTTATTGATAGGCAATTGGAGAACCTTTAGCAGAAGGCTTTCGGCAAAATGCCCGGTAGGCATCAGGGATAACAGGAGGACGCTCTGGTTGTTTCTGATTGGGCAAAAGCCTTTGACTAAAATGAAGGGGGTATACTATGGCAAGACCGATGAAGTGGAGAAAAGTATGCAGCTTACCTGAGAGCAATAGATTTGGGCCTCTTGATTTACCTAATAATCCAAGAAACCATGTAATTATGACCATTGACGAGTATGAGGCTATAAGGCTTATTGATTTGGAGGGCTTTACACAGGAGGAGTGCGCCGCACAAATGAATGTGGCTCGCAGTACCGTTCAAGGCATTTATATTGAGGCCAGAAAAAAGTTAGCTGAATCGCTAGTTAACGGAAAGATGCTGTCAATCGAAGGTGGAGAATATCGACTTTGCGATGGAATGGGAGATGGTTGTGGCCGCGGCTGCCATAGGAAGAGGCGTGGGCGGCATTTTATAGGTGATGATGGCTGAGTGAGCTCACACTATGGCATTAGTCTAAAGCAAGGCCCAAGCAAGGCCTAAAGGAAGGGCTAAAGGAAGGCCCAAGCAAGGCCTAAAGCAAGGCCTAAAGGAAGAGTTGAAGATCAATAAAGATATTGATAAGGATTAATTATTGCAGAATGGAGGGTTCTTATGAAAATAGCAATTCCGGTAGATGAGAAAACTTTGGAGTCAAATGTATGTGCCTCTTTTGGCCGTGCCCCAAATTTCCTTTTCTATAATACAGAGACAAAAGAGAGCTATTATCTTGATA
>CAYOKA010000225.1:0-3060 GCA_964404395.1 uncultured Oscillospiraceae bacterium
GCCCCTGCCTTTACCTCATCTCCAACCTTCACGCAAAGCTTGCTCGCATGGGCATATAATGTAGTGATTCCGGCCCCATGATCCAGCACTACCATATTGCCGTAACCACCACTCTTATCATACGTTGCCATGATAACGGTGCCTTTATTTGCTGCAACGATGGAATTGCCTTTATTTGCTCCGATGTCAATTCCCGTATGCATTTTATACTTTCTGAGTATCGGATGCTTTCTCATACCATAGGGAGATGTTACATTGTATGAACTGGGACACGGCCATTGCATGGTGCCGCCCACATATTTCTTTTTGGAGGAAAGGTTCTTAATTACACTTTGTAGCCTTTTGGATTCTGCTATCTGGGCATCAATTTCCTTCTCCAGCTTAGTCAGCTCGGTTCTCGTTTTCGCCAGCTCTCCTTCGACCTCTGCACGAGAATTCTTTAGCTGAGCCAGCTTTTTCTCCTTTTCTCCCGCTTTCTGCTTCAGAAGCTCCCTCGCCTTCTGCTGAAGCTCCTTTTTATACTCGACATCCTGCCTTGCATTTTCCAGTTCATCTATCATCTTGCTGTCGTTTGCTGAAACAACGGACATATAATGTATCCGTTCATAAAACTCAACAACACTCTTAGAGTCCATAAGCGTATCAAAAATGGTTGCGCTTGAGTTTTGATACATTACCTTAAGTCTTACCTTAACCAATTCATACTGTTTTTTGTATATATGAATCGCTTCTTCAAGAGCCCTTTCAGTCTGTCTGAGATTCTCCTCCGCAGCACTGATTTCAGCGAGCAATTCCTCATACGCATTCGTTTCGGCTACCTGCTCGTTTTCAATCTGCCTTTGTTCATTCTTCAGCGCTGTTTGCTCTTTTATTGTTTCCTGCTGCTTCTTTTTTAATTCATCAATTCGGTTATCTAATGATGACTTTTGACTTTTCGCACTATCCAGCTCACTTCCTGCCATGACTGGATTAACCGATATAAACGATGCCATCAAAATAGCAACCAATAGTGTTATGATTGTTAATCTCTTCACTGGCTAAACCTCCATGCATAATTCTATCAGGTACATTCCACCACTCTCGTTACTTGCTTAATATACTGTACTTCTTATACCCGAAGATGCTTACGGATCGAGAGAAAACTTCCAATCACCCCAACCACTACACCTATTACCAGGTACGATAAAATCAACTGCGGCCACACTTCGCTAATACCAACCATTTTCATCAGTTGCGAATCAGCTAAAAAAAGATCCTGCGAAAATTTATCCTCCAAGGCAGCATAGCCATAAGCTGAAATAATAAACGCTATAATCGCGCCGATTATACTTATAATAACACCTTCTACAACAAAAGGCCAGCGAATAAACCAATCTGTGGCACCAATGTACTTCATAATGTTTATTTCCCTGCGCCTTGCAAATACAGTAAGCTTTATTGTGTTGGAAATAATAAACACGGAAACAACCAGAAAAATAGCTACCATAAAGCTGGAGCCAAGCTTGATCCAATAGGAAATACGCGTAATCACATCAATCGCATTCTGTGAATAACTGATCTTCTCGACTCCACTGGTCTTCTCCAAAGCGCCAACCACTTCTTCGCTGTATTGTGTATCTTTTAGCGTTATAATGAAAGATTCCATAAATGTGTCAGGGCCATACCCCTTCAGGAGGTCTGATCCCTTGCCGAGCTTCTCCTTTGCTTTCTCAAAATTCTCTTCCTTTGTTACTCTTATATATTCGGCAATTTTGTCATCATTCTTTATACTGTCCTCAACCCTGTTCACCTGTGTATCATCCAGCTCCGTATAGCAGAAAACCTCCATCTGCGGCTGTTCCTGCCACATCTTCACATTTAATTCAAGGTTATATGAAACCAATAGGAAAAATCCAAATATAATTAATGATGCAATGACTATTACTACAGAAGCCATTGTCATCAGTTTGTTCCTGTATGTATTTACAAAACCATCTCTAATTATATGTCTGACAGTTCTTATCTTCATCCCTGTATTGTCCTTTCTCCTGATCTCTAACTATCAAACCCTTGCTAATCGCCACCACTCTTTTCTTCATTTCGTCGACTATAGACTTCTCGTGTGTAGCAACTATAACTGTCGTCCCCCTGTTATTCACCTCGCTTATCAGCTTCATAATTTCCCAAGAGGTTTCGGGATCAAGGTTGCCCGTTGGTTCATCAGCGATCAAAAGTGAAGGGTTGTTTACCAACGCTCTGGCAAGCGCAACCCTTTGCTGTTCTCCTCCCGAAAGTTGATTCGGGTAAACATTTGCCTTTCTGCTAAGACCTACAAGTGCAAGAGCCATCGGAACCTGTCTGCGTATTTCCTTTGGCAGAGACTCCGTTATAATCATCGCAAATGCGACATTTTCGTATACAGTCTTATTAGGCAGCAGCCTAAAATCCTGAAAAACGCAACCCAGGCTTCTTCTCAGATATGGCACTTCACGCATCGTCAGGGAAGATACATCGTACCCATTGACGTAAACCTCGCCTTCCGTTGCATCCTCCTCTTTTAACATCAGTTTCACAAGAGTTGATTTTCCGGAGCCGCTTGGCCCAACAATAAAAACAAACTCACCTTTTTCCATTTTGAAGTTTATATCTCTAACCGCAACAGTCCCATTGGAATACGTCTTATTAACATTTTTCAATTCAACCACTAGTACACACCTCAACAATAAATAATGAATTGAATTCATCTTATAGTAATTCACTTTCAGAAATTCAACAAAAGCTGCCTAAATTCCTGCTTGTTACAAAAGCTTAATACTTCTAATTATTTCCGTTCCAACTATACAAATTCATCCTTTAGGCCTTCTGCCTTGTCCAAATACTTCTTAACAAGCATGGAAACCTTAAAAGTAATAGCATCATCAAAGTTTCTAAGATCGAGCCCTGTTATCTTCTGTATCTTATCAAGCCTGTACACCAGCGTATTTCGATGAACATATAGCTGTCTGGATGTTTCGCTGACATTCAGGTTATTATCAAAAAACTTATTAATTGTGAGAATCATTTCATTATCCAGCGACTCCA
>CAYOKA010000226.1:0-3034 GCA_964404395.1 uncultured Oscillospiraceae bacterium
GCCGGGGCTGCACAGCTTTTAACCGTACCATTGTAATTCATAGTGTATACAGGTGTCCCCAAATCAATATTGCGGGGCGTGCCGGAATATGCAGGCACTGTATATGTATAGGTGAATCTAGCAGGGTAGAGCCCCCCCAAAGTTGATGCGGTCTTCATGGCATAGGTTTCCCCATTGATTTTAACTGTTACCTCTGAACCCGAAGGTGCCTGACAGGACAAGGTAATTTTTTCTCCTGGCATCCTATATTCCTGTGATTGGGGGAATGCAGAAGAACTTATGATTTCTGCCTTACTCATCTTTTGAAGAGGTGCTAAGTCCGTAGATCTGTTTATGACACGGGTAACATATGAGCCCTCCTGTGAAAACGTAAATGTGTTTGTCCCCTTTTCCAAATCAACCAGAAGACCAAAATATCCTTTGCTTGAGCGGTTCAGAACCAGATTCCCATTCAAATACAGGGGCTTGGCCGGGTCGGAGGAGCCATTCAGGTAGTACTGGCTGTAGCCTGTCTTTATATTATCTGAAGGCCTTGAAACGGTGACGGGCGTAGCTGAGATATTGCCGTCTATCCTTTCGTAGGCCGATTTTATAGTAGACATGAGAGCAGGATATTTCGCCATGGAGCTATAATTGTAAAAAATGCTTCCCTTCACCTCAGGATAGCCTCTGTTTAGAAACATCTGCCTTTCAATCTCGGCAACGCCGTACCATGGGCTTGTGGTATCTGGATTTCCTGCCTTGTATAATGCGTGCCCTATGTAGAGATCAACGGAGGTTCCGCTCACAACATCCTTCCACCAGGTCAGGAGCTTTCCGTAGTCAGCTACCGAAAAACCAATATTCCAATAAATCTGTGGAGTAATATAATCAATAAGCTCATCCTTTACCCATTGTCTGGAATCTGCATATTGCTCATAATTGGACTCATAGCCTCTAGTATCACTTCCAAGTGAATTAGTAGATTTGTTAGCCCATATGCCGAAGGGACTTATACCAAAACGTACATCCTCATCAACTGCCTTAATTGCCTTGGAAACATCGGAGATGAGAGTATTGACATTTGCCCTGCGCCACTGACCGATATTTTCATATCCGGTACCATATTTTGCATAGGTTTTTGCATCGTCAAAATCTTTTCCGGGATAGAAATAATCATCGAAATGTATGCCGTCAACATCGTATTTTTTGACCAGCTCCAGTATACTGTCTATAATCAACTTACGAACCTGTGGCAGACCCGGGTCAAAATAGAGGTTGTTGTCGGAATATCTGATAACCCATCCCGGATTCTTGCGGGCAGGATGGGTTGACACAAGAGAATTGATGGTCGGCTTAGCCTCTGATGCAGTTTTCTTCGTGATCCTATAAGGATTGATCCAGGCATGAAGCTCAATACCGCGCTTGTGGGCCTCTGTAATCCAAAAATCAAGCGGATCAAAGCCATTATCAGGAGCCTTTCCCTGAGTTCCGGTCAGGAATTTTGACCATGGAAAATAATCAGATTTATAAAAAGCGTCTGCAGTGGGTCTGACCTGCAGAAAGACAGCGTTTAGGCCTGTATTTTTTGCATCATTCAGTATTTTTATCGCTTCTGCCTTTAAGACAGCAGAATCCGTTGTGGCCTTGGATGGGTAATCGATATTTACCACCGATGCAACCCAAAGCCCGCGCATTTCCTTATTTTTAATGATATTGGAGTCCTTCGCGAGAGAAGCACTGACTTCCCCGGCGACACTGGCTACCTCGATAGCGCCGCCCTTAATGGTGTCTGCACCCTCGGGCAATATTGACAGCGGCATGGCAAGCAACAACAATATCATTACTGCTGTATTAAACAAATATTTCATTAATTGCTCCTTTGCAAATAAGTTTTACATTAATATATATTTCGACATAATATTTCTCCAAAAAGTTCGGCAATACCTGTGAGTTTATTGTTTTTTAACATTTTGTAATGGAATTGCAATAAAACTTGTATCGCTGAACTGGTATTAAAGTGTAAAAAATGTCTTGACTTATAATAATTTTTGAATTACTATAGTTTCTGTGAGTTATTACAATTCTAAGAAAAGGAGGCAGGAAGTATGTTTGTAAATATGAATAGCAAAGCAAGTGCATCGGCAGTTATGCGCAATAAAATCGGCAATTTTGCACTATCCCATAACCCTGCCTTACTCACCGGTATCATCTAGCAGATTTGTTATGAACTGAAATGAGGAGGTCGCGGGTTATGCCTGCGGCTTTTATTTACGAAGGCCGCGGGATTTATACCAGGGTCTCTTTTTGTTTGCGTTTATGACTTAAAATTGTGAGTTTGGCGGATACCCTATTTTAAAGGACATCTGAGTTAAGGGGGAATTTATTTGAGACGATTGTTCACTTTACTAAAAAAGCAGTGGCTAACCTATACGATAGCACTAATTGCATTACTGGCATCTATTGTGCTGGATATGTATAACCCCTATTTTGTTGGCGAGATTATCGATAGAGTAATAACAAATGGAGAAATGGATTATCTGAAAACAGCATTAGTGGCGCTGGTCATTATCTGTGTGGGGCGTGCGGTTTTTGGATACGTAAAGGAATATGGCTTTGACATATCCAGCTCAAAGATCATTGTGAATCTAAGGAGAGATATGTTTGACCACATACAGAAGCAGTCATTTTCCTTCTTTGATGAAAACAACACAGGAGAATTGATGTCGCGCATCAAAGAGGATACAGAGAATATTATGAACGCTATCTGCTACGGAGCAATGCTTTTTTTGGAGCAGGTTGTTTACTTTGTTATTGCATCTGTCATACTTTTTAAGATCAACTGGAAGCTTACCCTGATTAGCCTTATAACGATGCCCGTCATAGAGTATGTGGTATTTAGGCTTGAAAAAAATGTTGGGATGACCTATGGGAAAATAAGCGATCAGAGGGCCGTTCTCAATACCACGGCCGAGCAGAACATATCAGGTGTAAGGGTTGTAAAGGCCTTTGGGAGAGAAAAGTACGAGATACAGAAGTTTTTAAAGCAAAACGA
>CAYOKA010000227.1:0-3026 GCA_964404395.1 uncultured Oscillospiraceae bacterium
TGCATGATTTGCAGCCATGAACGCCCAATTACCGTTAGCTTACAGCTACCTCATACCCCTGCCGCCCATACCCCTGCTACATTAAACTTTCGTCACATTTTTATTCTTAGCCTGCCGCTTCTTCGTCGTTAAGAAACTTGAATTGCGACGTATAGAGGTTGTAATACTGGCCTCGCAGGCTAATGAGCTCCTCATGTGTCCCTGTCTCAACGATCCCGCCATCCTCTATAACCATAATCCTGTCTGCATTCCTGATAGTTGACAGCCTGTGTGCGATAACAAAGGAGGTTCTTCCCTTTAGCAGCTTTGTAATCCCTTGCTGGACAAGCCGCTCCGTATGTGTGTCGATGCTGGCCGTAGCCTCATCGAGTATCAGTATTCTCGGATCTGCCAGCAATGCCCTGGCAAAGGCGATTAATTGTCGCTGCCCCGCTGATAACCGTGTACCTCTCTCATTCACATCCGTATCGTAGCCCTTCTCGAACTTCATAATAAAGTCATGGGCAGATACCGCCTTAGCTGCTGCAATAATCTCCTCGTCACTTGCATCCAGCTTCCCATAGCGTATATTCTCCCTAATCGTAGACGCAAACAGGAAGGTGTCCTGGGGCATCATTCCAATCTGTCCTCTGAGGCTTTCCAGTGTCACATCATTCAGATTGATTCCATCAATTAGTACTTCGCCGGAGGCCACCTCATAGAACCTACCAATCAGGTTGACAACCGTTGTCTTCCCGGCACCCGTTGAGCCCACCAGGGCAATTGTCTGCCCCGCTGCCACATCAAAGCTGACATCCTTCAATACCTCCTGGCCCTCATCGTAGCCAAAGTTAACATTCCTAAAAGAAACGTCCCCATATATTTGGGGCATGGCCACAGCATTTGGCCTATCCTTGATTTCCGGCTCAATGTCAAGTATCTCAAAAATCCTCTCCGCCCCGGACATGTTGGTAATCAGCTGATTATAAAAGTTGCTGACACTCATGATCGGCTGCCAGAACATTGAAACATAGGAGCTAAAGGCCACCAAAAGCCCCGGAGTAATTGAATTTGTCTCAATCATGGAGGCGCCGAGCCAAAACACAAGAACTGTTCCTGCCCCCCAGGACAGCTCCACAAGTGGCCAAAAGGTATCACCGATTCGAACTGCCTTGATAAAGGAATTTCGCCACTGGTTACACAAATCAGCGAAGATGGCCGAGGTATCCTTTTCGGCTGCAAAGCTCTGCACTACTCGTATTCCTGAAAAGTCCTCATGGGTAAATGCGTTGAGGTTGGAGGACTTTTTTCTGAACACCTGCCACCTCTTTCTGGATATTGTGGACAATGTAAACATAACCGCCATCATAATCGGAAGTGTTGCAAGGGCAACAAGCGCCAGCTTGTAGTTCATAATCATCATAATAACGACAACGGCTACAATCTTTATGAACTCAGGAATCAAGCTGGTAACGCTATTGGTGAACAAGTCATTCAAGGAGTTGACGTCACCGATAATGCGGGCAAGAATTTTACCTGTTGGCCTGTTGTCGAAGAAGAAGAATGACAGCTTCTGTATATGGGAATACAATTGCTGGCGTATTGTCAGAAGTATTTTGTTACTGACCCTTCCCATGATAACAATCCTGAAACGCGAGCAAAGCATTGCCAGCGCATTCGCAAGTATCATAACTCCTCCCAGCAGCAGCAGATTTATCCGGTCGCCCTCCTTGATAAACTTATCAATTCCCAGCTTCATAAAGTATGGGTTAATAAGCTCAACAGCGATGGCAACCAGCATCAGACCAAGAACCTTTGCCACCGGCCCGAAGAAGGGCTTAAGGTAGCCAAGAAGGCGCTTTACTATAGTTATATTAAGACTCTGTTCTAGTTTCTCATCATCCTTAAAATTATTAATTGGCATTATATCACCTCTTTTTCAAGTGCATCCACATAGTCCCGATATTGCTCGCAATAGGTGTCATAATAGCGTCCTCGCTGCTTCAAAAGCTCCTGGTGATTTCCTCTTTCTACAATCCTGCCGTCTTCAAAGTAAAGGATTTCATCCGCATTTTTCACTGCAGATACTCTATGGGCTATGATGAAGCAGGTATGCCCCTTTCTGCGCTCCATGGCCTTTTGAATAGCATATTCCGTTTCCATATCCAATGCCGATGTGGAGTCATCCATTATCAACACAGCCGCCTCCCTAACCAGCGCCCTTGCTATGGAAATCCTCTGCTTCTGACCTCCCGAAAGGCCCAGGCCTCTCTCTCCAATCACGGTTTGGTAGCCTTCCGGCATCTCTGACACAAATTCGTCTACCATCGAATCCCTGCAAGCCGCCATGAAGTCCTCGTCTGATACGCCATCAGTTCCAAACCGAATGTTCTCTTCAATGGTATCCGAGAAGAGGAAGGTTTCCTGCATAACAGACGACACGTTTTTGCGCAATTGGAACAAATCCATTTCCTTAACATCGATACCGTCGAAGAGAACACTCCCATCCGAGCAGTCATAGTACCTGCCAATCAGGTTTACCAGAGAGCTTTTGCCGGCTCCTGTGATACCCATAACTGCAACTGTGCTTCCCGGCTTAGCATCAATGCTCACGTCCTTAAGCACCGGAACTGAGTCAAACTCAAAGCTTACATTTCGAAATTCCACATGGCCCTTCACCTCGTCAAGGATTATGGGATCATCGCAATTCTTTATGGTCGGCTCTTCATCAAACACCTTCTCCACCTTCTTTATAGATGCCAGGCATTGCGCCAGAACGTTTGTCAGCCATCCCATCATGCGCATGGGCCATATCAACATGAAAATATAGTTGCTGAATGCAACCAGGGTGCCCAGGGTCATTTCTTCGCCAATGACGTAATAGCCTCCAAAGGTCACAACCAGAACCAGCACCAGGTTCGACAGAAACTCGATGGGCGGGTTGTATTTCGCCATTGCGCCGGCTTGTTCCATGCTAATTTTGTAATTCTCCTCGTTTTGCTTTAAAAACTTCTGTATCTCGTACTTTTCTCTCCCAAAGGCCTTTA
>CAYOKA010000228.1:0-3010 GCA_964404395.1 uncultured Oscillospiraceae bacterium
TGAGCAAAAAGATTGCATCAGGTGCAGATAAAATAGTATTGGATGTAAAAACCGGTAGCGGCGCTTTTATGAAAACCTTTGACGACTCAGTTGAGTTAGCTCAACAGATGGTTTCCATAGGGGATCATATGGGAAGGACGACTGTGGCGGTCATAACCGATATGGATGCACCGTTGGGAAATAATATAGGAAATGACTTGGAGGTAGAGGAGGCAATCTCGGTTTTACGCGGTAATGGGGCAAAGGATCTGGAAACAGTGTGTCTTGAATTAGCTGCCAGAATGCTTGAGCTGGCAGGAAAAGGGTCGGTAGAGCAATGCAGGTGCCTTGCAAAATCGGCAATTCAAAATGGCAGTGCCCTGGCCAAGTTTGGAGAGATGGCATTAAGACAGGGAGCCGAATATGCACCCTGGGATGAAAGGGCAATGGAGGAGGCGGCTGTGAAGGAACCTGTCTTTGCGCCCTTTGAGGGGTATATTTCATCAATCCAGTCCGAGCTTATTGGAAAGTCATCAATGATACTGGGAGCTGGTCGGGAGATTAAGGAAAGTCCGATTGATTACAGCGCCGGCATTATACTCTATAAAAAACCGGGAGAATATATTAAGAAGGGTGAACAGATAGCGCAGCTTCATACGTCATCCACCGACAAGCTTTCTGAGGCTAAAGGGATGCTCCTTGATGCATATGCTCTATCAAGTGTTCCTCCTGAAACTAAGCCTTTGATTCAGGCCTATGTTGATAAAGATAAAGTCACAAAGTTTTGATCTTTTTCGTAACAATGTGTGGTTCACAGAATATCCTACCTTTTTGTGGCATAACTTTAATTATAGTATAAGAAGTATGCATGCAAGGGGTGTTTTATATGCCGAAGAAGACGGTATCGTTTTGTCTGTTAATTACAATCCTTCTCTCATTTCTATTTGTAGTGCCTGTTTATTCCGGTATTGAGAGTGCTACGGAATATGATGCGACGACAGTCATGAAAATCATGAATAATACTTCAGTGACAGATTTGAAGGCCAAGAGCGTAATATTGATCGACTGCAATACAGGGACGATGATATTGGAGAAAAACTGTCATGAGAAGCTCCCGATTGCAAGCTTGACTAAGATTATGTCCATGCTGCTGATTATGGAAGCGATTGATGCAGATATTCTTACATTTGACACAAAGGTAAAGGTCAGCGAGCATTCATGGAGCATGGGCGGCTCTCAGGTTTGGTTGGAACCGGGCGAAGTATTTACAGTGGATGAATTAATGGAGGCAGTGGCAATTCATTCGGCAAATGATGCAACTGTTGCTCTTGCCGAAGCTGTTGCAGGCAGTGAGGATGCCTTCGCTGCAATGATGAATGAGCGGGCAAGGGAGCTGGGGATGGAGAATACGAATTTCATTGATTGCTCGGGACTTACTGACATTGGACATTATAGCTGTGCCTACGACATAGCGGTTATGTCAAGGGAGTTACTTCTCAAGCATCCCGAAATCATAGAATATACGACAATATGGCATACAGAGTTTCGTAATAATGTTCCCGGCAAAAATGCGGTCTCACTTGACAATACAAATAAGCTGGTGCGCTATTATGATGGAACAATAGGTTTGAAAACAGGTGTCACCGGAGCCGCTGGTTTTTGCTTAACAGCAGCGGCAGTTAGGAACGGGCAACAGCTTATTTCTGTTGTGCTAGGGGAACCCGACTCCAACACAAGGTTTGCGGAGAGTAGAAAATTACTGGATTACGGCTTTGCAAATTTTGAAACATTACTCGTAAACAGAGCCGGTGAGGAAGTGATGCCGGTCCAGGTGAAACGTGGAATGGAGTCAGAGGTTGGTGCTGTTTATAAAGAGGATGTGAAATTGCTCATGAAAAAGGGCAATAAATCAAAGATTGAAAGAGTTGCAACCATAGAAGAAAATTTGACTGCCCCCATAAAGACTGGACAAAAAATCGGAGAAATAATTTACCTGGTTTCAGAGAATGAAGTAGGACAAACAGATATTGTTGCTTCAAAAGATGTTCACAAGGCATCTTACCTCAGAATATTATTCAGCTTGGTTCAGAAATGGTTCAAGATGGGCAGGTAAGACAGAGAACCGTCCCCTGGCTTATTTACTGGCTTATTGGAAATATGGAGGTATATGCAGACGTTTCTCTTTTGTTTTGGTATAATATATTGAAAGGGAGACGTAATTACTATGGGAAGCAATTTGATAGTTTTTTTATATGCAATACCCGCTATTTTGATATCACTGAGCTTTCATGAGATGGCTCATGGCTATGCTTCGTACAAGCAGGGGGATCCTACGGCAAAAATGATGGGGAGGGTGACAATGAACCCGCTGAAGCATCTTGACCCAATGGGCACGCTGATGCTTATTGTTTCTATGTTCAGCGGCTTCGGCTTCGGCTGGGCAAAGCCTGTTCCCATTAATCCATCTTATTATAAGAATACGAAATGGGGTACCGTATTGGTGAGCCTGGCAGGACCTGCATCAAATCTGCTGTTGGCCTTGTTGTCTTCATTCCCCATGGCTTTTATTGCTGTAAAAAACGGAATAGATATGGACATTATTTTCATAAGCAATCTGAGTATTTTCAGTTCTGCATTTTCATTTGAGGTTATTGTATTTAATGTTTTCCGGTTTTTTTATATGATAAATATCGGACTTGCAACATTCAATATACTGCCTATACCGCCGTTGGATGGATCCAAAATATTGTCTGCGGTGCTTCCGACCAAAATGTATTTTAATCTGATGCGATATGAAAGAGTCATAGGGTTAGTGTTTTTGGCTGTCATAGTTTTAAGACCCGGAATACTTGGTACTATTTTATCACCTGTCAGATGGGTGTTCGAAGGGGTTCTAAAGCTACTGGCATCACCCTTGCTCAGTTTAATTACTTAAGGGATGCGAGAGCTTTTTGGGTATCATAGTCAGCTATAAGGATATACAAATGCAAAAATGTTAATGCTTGTGCTACAATGATATAAGATTTACAAT
>CAYOKA010000229.1:0-3009 GCA_964404395.1 uncultured Oscillospiraceae bacterium
TCGATTCTACTCAGACAATGGCTTCATTAGATTTGGTGCTAGGGATCTCGATGAAAACGAGAAAGGACTTATGTCAAGCAAGCAGCTAGTGCAAATGCTAAAATATCTAAATTAAGCTCAACTATCATAGCAGCGTGGCACATTGGTTCACATAAGCCATATCCAATATATAATTCATTTCTGATTTTGAGTATTTTTTCCTTCTCTTTCCTTGGATATAACCCTTCCATAAACTTTGCTGACTCCTGATCCCTCTTTTTAAAGGCATGGGTATAAATAGCAAGCGACATCCATATTCAGGATGAAATACTCATACGATTTTATTGGACTAATTTGTCTGACAGTAGTCTGTACTTGTCGCGTGCATAAACAACAGGGTTTATTGTCGGCAGAAAGTCGATAAAATCTTTGACCTGTAGGTAAGATGTCGGTATTTTCCTGTGTAATGAAATATACCAAACCCCAGAAGGCTTGGTATATATGGGCAGGCTGTCTAAAAACACTGCTATTTTCGCAGGCTTCACTACTCACTTTTGCACTGGCTGGGTAAAACTGCTTAAAGCGGGCAGCCCTACTTGGTTTATGCGGTTGTGGCTTGGGTACGGGCGGTGAAAGTGGACGGCGCTACTCGTTTTTGCAGCTTTTGTGTTAAAATATGCTCTTTAAGGCCTATTTCATAGACAATGAGCTGTAAAAATGAGAACTATTCTTAGAAATATCGTACTAAAGTTGAAAAAGTGAGTAGTGACCTCTGCTTTCGCCATCCACACTTGATAGTCATCATTGCTGGTGGTTTTTTCAATAACATACTGAATATTTTCTTGAAAACTGCTGCTGTCTATTCCATAGGCTTTTTTATACCAAGGTGAGCAAAAACATCTACTTTTGGGCATTAATTCAGACAAAACTGTTATTTAATGTATATTAAATTTACATAATGCTGGATTTGGCTGTATTATTGGGTCATATAGTCGAAGATCAAACAACCCGCTGCCCAAAACCTATGTTTTTTGCACACTGCGGTTCTGATACTTCAGGCTACGGCTTCTAGTGCGGAAAGCATCCAAAGGAATCTGCTGTTGGGTACATCTGTGTAACAGCTGAAAACCCGCTATCTAGCGGATTCCAAAAGGATTTTGGTCGGAGTGGCGGGAATCTCAAGGGTGCATTTTATTTTCTTAGGATAAAACCCCCGCAAATGTGCTAAGGTTTATGCTTATAACATGCCTAAGAGCCCCACTGCTAATAACATAAAAAGTCCTTAGAAAACAACAAATGGGTAGATGGAAAAGGTAGATAAAAAACACCTTAAACGCCTGGAAACAGTGGTTTTCAGTCTGCAACTATGATATAATAATAGTAAGAAAAACAGGTGGCGATTACCGTGAAATATATTACCGGAGAAAGCCGATACCAAATTACGTTCCTTCCTGATTGTATCGAGGATTATGTAGGCAAGGATAATCCCGTCCGAGTTATTGATGCATTTGTAAATCAAATAGATATGGACAAGCTTGGGTTCAAAAGGGCACAACCGAACGATACCGGCAGGTCATCCTACGATCCGCGTGACTTACTTAAGCTATACATATACGGCTACTTTAACAAAATCCGTTCCAGTCGGAAGCTTATGCAGGAATGCACAAGAAACCTGGATCTAATTTATCTAATCGGGAAGCTTGTCCCTGACTTCAGGACAATTGCGGATTTCCGTAAAGATAACCCAATAGCCCTTAAGAAGG
Source organism: uncultured Oscillospiraceae bacterium (assembly GCA_964404395.1). GTDB lineage: Bacteria > Bacillota > Clostridia > Acetivibrionales > DTU013 > JAAYBT01. The sequence goes on from CAYOKA010000229.1 coordinate 1,743, forward strand.
TTTTCAAGGAATTTGTAAAAACGTGCATGAAACTGAACCTTTATCGCAGAGAGTTGTTCTCCATAGATGGCTCGAAATTTCGCGCTCAGAACAGCAAGGATAATTGCTACAACCGCATAGTTTTGGAAAAGAAGCTTGCAAATATAGAGAGGAACATCAACGACTATTTAAACTACATGGAAAAGGAAGATAAAAACGAGATTGCTCAGGAGAGCCTTACAGCGGAGAAGATTGAAGCAGCGATAGATGAAGTTACGAAAAGAAAAGAAAAATATACCGGGTATTTAGAAGAACTCGAAAAAAGCGGAGAGACACAGCTTTTGACAACGGATCCTGATGCAAGGAGGATGCACAGCAAGGACGGTTTTCACTGCTGCTACAATGCGCAGACAGCTGTTGACGGCGGCAGCCATCTGATTGCGGGATACTCCGTAGACAGCAAGACGGATGTGGGGCATTTGAAAGAGGTTTCTGATGAGGCAAAAGAATTGCTTGAAGTGCAGTCGATTGAGGTGCTGGCAGATAAGGGATATGACAGTCAGCAAGATATTATGGATTGTCTTATGAATGGGACTGTTGCAAATGTTGCGATAAAGGAAGAAAAGGTGTCCAGACCTATTATTCTAGCAAGGCTGCTTGCCGGTTCTGCACTAACAAATGTACGCAATCCAAGTTCAAGGTTGTCGCATTTGGGCCAAATACAAAACACGTCCCTATCAGGATGAATCCTTGTGAAAGATACCAAATGCCTCACATGCCAAAGGATGTGAAGCTACCGAACAATTTCAAAAAGAAGAGCGATAAAAAAGTCCTTATCAGAATGAAACATACTGATGAAATGACAACAAAGCGAATGTGCCTTTCGGAGCATCCATTCGGCACGGTGAAATGGTACAACTTCGGACATTACGTCCTATGCCGTGGGAAGGAAAAGGTCACAGCGGGGCTGGGGGCTGGTCGTTGACTTGCGTCAACTGCTCGCCCATGCTTCCTGGCTCAGTTTTCTTGCCTATAACCTGCGAAGGGCAATCAATATGATAGGAACAAAGAAATTAATAGAAGCAATGGAGATATAAAAGAAGAGGATAACCTTTTTTCAAGATAAGAAATCCGCAAACGTACTAGAACTTTTGCTTATAACATGCTGAAAACCCGCTAAAATAGCGGGTTTTCGGACAGTCTATGGTGCGCCCGAAGGGATTCGAACCCCCGGCCTGCGGTTTAGGAAACCGACGCTCTATCCTGCTGAGCTACGGGCGCATATATT
>CAYOKA010000230.1:0-2988 GCA_964404395.1 uncultured Oscillospiraceae bacterium
TTTTCTTTTGCATTTAACTCTCTTTTTATAGGTTACGTTAAATCATCATTTGTATACCTGTAAAGTTTGCACCAAATATTTTGATTTTTTTTGCTTTACTATTTTATTTATACCCCAGGGTTTTAAGCATATTATCGCTATTTCGCCAGTCTGGCTTTACCTTGACCCAAAGCTGAAGATATACCTTAGCCCCAAGAAGATTCTCTATCTCAGTTCTTGCCAGTGTTCCTATTTTTTTCAGCATTTTGCCTTCTTTTCCAATAAGAATGCCCTTATGAGTTTCCTTTTCACAATAAATATTAGCTTCAATATCTATAAGATTTTTACCAGGCCTCTCTTTAAAGGAAATAACCTCCACACCAGTACCATGAGGCACCTCCTCACTAACTAATTTTAGTATTTTTTCGCGAATTAATTCTGCCGCGATCATCCTTTCAGGCTGATCAGTGATATAGTCATCGGGAAAATACTTAGGTCCCTCCGGTAATAGCTTCTCAATCTCACTTAATACAATATCTGTGCCCTCATCATTAAGAGCAGAAATAGGAATTACTGCTGAAAAATCCATGACATCGGTAAAGTTCTTAATTCTCTCCAGCAATTGCTCCTTTTTTATCATATCGATCTTGTTAAATACTAGAATCTTCTTTGTATTAACGCTTTTCAGCTGTTGCATAATGTACATATCACCTGCACCTGGTTTATCATCGGTTGCCTCTACTAAAAGAAGCACAATATCCACTTCGTTCATTGTTCCCTGTGCAATATTTACCATGTATTCGCCAAGCTTTGTCTTCGGCTTGTGAATACCCGGAGTATCTATAAATATAATTTGACTGTTGTCAGTATTAATAATTGTTCTAATTGTATTTCTCGTAGTCTGCGGCTTGCTTGAAATGATTGATATCTTTTCTCCTGCAAGCTTGTTGGAAAGCGTTGATTTGCCAACATTAGGACGCCCAATAATTGAAACAAAACCAGATTTGAACGACATTCCTTTCATCCTCTCTTTAGCCCTTGTTTTTCGAGTACTGTTTCTTGCTTGGATATCATAATCGCTTCTTCCTCTTCCACAATATGATCGTATCCAAGAAGATGAAAAACTCCATGGGTGGTCAAAAAAGCCAATTCTCTTTCAAGAGAATGACCATAGTCTAATGCTTGTCTATAGGCTGTCTGCACAGAAATCACTATGTCACCCAACAGAAGCAGCCCTTCATCAATATCGAAATCTCCTGCCTGCGCCTCTATCTGTCCATTTTTGATGCTGACCATTGGAAATGAAAGAACATCAGTTGCTGTGTCAGTTCGTCTGTGCTGATTATTCAGTTGCCTGATAGACTCATCATCTGTCAGCAAAATGTTTACTTCACATCCAATATCGAGGCTTTCATCCTTCAGGCATTGCATAACGGTCTTTTTCAAAAGCTCTGTATACTTTTCCTCCAAGTCTATACTTGTCTGTTCATTCTCGATATATACCTTCGTATCTCCAACCTTTTTATGCCTGTTGATTTTCATAAAGGTTTTGCCTCTCCTCATCATTTATATCGTCAATATTCCCTGCTGATTCCAAAAGACTCTGGCTTTTTATGCTTTGATCGAGGGGATACATCTCGGCTCCTTCCCTCTCTTCCTGAATTCGCTTTGCCGTCATCTCGGGATATTCCTCCCGCTCATGGAAATAGCCTCCGAATACCCTCATAAACGCCTTAGCTATCATATCCATATCCTTTAGAGTAAGGTCGCAGTGGTCCAATTGACCATCGTCAAGCTTGTCCTTAATTATTTTTCTTATCAGGCCTTCCATTTTACCTTCCGTCTTTTCTGCCATGGAACGAACGGCAGCTTCAACCGAGTCTGCTAACATCACAACTGCAGCTTCCTTCGATGTGGGTCTTGGACCCTGATAACGGAAATCTTCCTGCTTCACAGTGTCGTTTTTGTCGGCCTTCTTTGCCTTGTAATAAAAATATGCTACCAAGGTCGTTCCGTGATGCTGAAGAATCATATTCCTTATAGCAAGAGGAACCTTATACTTTTCAGCAGTTTCGGCTCCATCTATTGTATGTGATGTAATCACCAGTGTACTCAGATTTGGAGTCATTCTGTCATGAGGATTTTCAGATAGCTGATTTTCCTTGAAAAAATTCGGTCTTTTTAGCTTCCCTACATCATGATAATATGCACCTACACGGGCAAGCAGTGAATTCCCGTTTATTTCTTCAGTAGCCGCCTCAGCAAGATTCCCAACCATTAGGCTGTGGTGGTATGTGCCCGGAGCCTCCATCAACAGTTTTTTCATGAGGGGTTGATTTGGATTGGCCAGTTCAAGAAGCTTTAGTGGTGTGATAATATTAAATATACCCTCAAATACCGGCAGTGTCCCAATAGTTAAAATAACAGACAGAACACCGTTGATGGCTACGATTGCGGCATCATTTGCAATTGTTGCAATGTCGCTTTTATTGATCAGTCCCACTGAAGTAATTACAATTGCATTTATTACTGCTATTGCAAGTCCCGATGCCGATAGCTTGCTCCTCTGGCTTGCACCCTTCACTATGAAAGCTGCAGCGGTACCGCCAATAATCGCCGTATAGAAGAATCCTGCATCACCTTTTGTAATAAGAGAAATTGCCAGAGTAAGCAGCAAATTCGTAATAACTCCAAGCCTCAGGTCAAGCAAAATAGATATAAGCATGGGTGCAATAAAAACAGGTATGAAAAGAGGATTAAGAGGACTGAGCAGCCATGCTGTAAGAAGAGTTAAGAGGATTATTGTACATAAGAGAATATACTCCTTTGATCCCTGCAATATCTTACCACAAAAATTATTTAAATATAAAACCAGTAAAAAGGATAGTATCAGAATAATACACAATATCCCCCCGGCAAAGGTAAAATCAAACTTCCCGGTTTCAATCAAATTTAACTCTCTAAGCACTTCCAGCTTGTCCTCTGTAACAGTATCCCCATAACTGATTA
>CAYOKA010000231.1:0-2966 GCA_964404395.1 uncultured Oscillospiraceae bacterium
GCACATTTATTAGCATTGTAAACGGTGGAATTGAGAATATTTACTAGTAAAAAAAAGAGAAGGAAGGCCTCATCCATCAAAGAACAAAGCATCAAACCAAGGAAAGGAAAAAGAAAAAACAATTTGTCAGTGAGCAAATTGAGATTATATGGTATTATATGTTTAAACGATTAAGAAGGCGGTTCATCTGGATGAAAACAAAATTAAATCACGTAAGAGCTAATGTTTCTAATTTGCTTAAGTCAATTAAGTGGTATGAAGAAATTTTGGAATTTGAGTGTACTGGTGCTGATATCAACGATAAATGGTCTTATGCAGACTTTTTTGCGATAAAGGTGCAGTTTTTGCAATAACCGTTAGTGAAAATGTGCCCTCATATGGGAGATTTAATTTTGATGTAGATGGCGTCGCGACTACAGGACGTTCTCTGAAATATGGCACACGGGCGCCGCCCTGGCTTCCAGCCGTCGGGCGGATTTATAAGGAAATGCATAGTTGTAGAAAACTGCGAACTACAGATTATGATCATTAGGTTGTATTGTGCAGAAAATTTATATTTTCTAACATAATCACGAAGGAGTTTTTATTTTATGAATAAGAAATGGGAAACTGTTGTATCGGAATTTGGCAAAGATTTTTTGAAGAAGAATTTTATGGGGCCAAATTCTATGATGGTAATGGCTGAATTGGCTGAATCCCTTGAGTTTCGTCCGGGAATGAAAATTCTTGACCTCGGATGTGGCACTGGACTAAGTTCTTTTTACCTAGCAAAATACTTTGATGTTACCGTATTTGCAACTGATTTATGGATTCAAGCCACAGAAAATTTTGAGCGTGTCAAGCAATTGAGCTTGGAAAATAAAGTTTTTCCTATTCATGCAGATGCTCGCTCATTGCCTTACGCTAAAGGCTTTTTTGACATGGCGGTAAGTGTAGATGCTTATCATTACTTTGGGACAGATGAAAGCTATTTGGATGCTTGTTTTGCACCTTTAGTAAAATCAGGAGGGCAACTTGCAATTGCTGTTCCCGGCGTAACGGAGGCGTTTTATAAAAACGGTGCTTCCGAAGGGTTGAAAAATCATTCATATGCTGGTGATGCTGTTGCTAAAACTGGTGAATTTTCAACTTTCAAATCGAACGCATGGTGGAACAACTTATGGAAACGTTCGAGTGAAGTAGATGTCATTAAGAGTTTTGATTTGAAATGCCACAATGAGGCATGGAATGATTGGCTTTATTCGGGTAACGAAATAGGCAAGGGTGATATTCCTTTTATTGAAGCAGATACAGACAACCAACTTGCTATAGTGTCTGTTATTGCAAAAAAGAAGTAACTGTACCTAATAAGCATAATCAGAAGATATTTTATTTCTTAAGTTTATAAAAAGGGGGCGGGATGAGAGAAAGAATGTACAATTGTTTGATATTGAGAAGAAAGATCAATTTAAGGAAAGAAAGAGGTGTGCTTGGTGATTGATATTCCTATGTATGACACATTTGTAAAAATCATACCTATTGAAAAAGGTATGTCTGGGGATAAGAAATATTATGTTGAAACTGAAGAAAACAAGCACCTTCTGCTCCGAGTTTCTGATGTTTCTGAATATGATAGGAAGAAAGATGAATATGAGCTTATGAAGAAAATGTTTTCTATTGGTGTTCCCATGCCAGGAACTATTGATTTTGGTATATGCAATGCAAATAGAAACGTATATACCCTGCTTGAATGGATTGACGGTCAAGAAGTTGAACAGATCGTAACTAAGATGCATAAAGAGGATCAATATTCGTTGGGGGTTAAATCTGGTAAAATTCTTAAAACAATTCATTCTCTTAGTACGCAAAAAGATACTATTGATTGGTCAACTCGGTATTTCTCTGTAATTGATGAACGGATAAAAGCTTTTCATTCCGAGGGGGTTCCATTCTTGGGTAATGAGAAAATTTTATATTTTCTTGAGGCCAACAAGTACCTGCTGAAAAATCGTCATCAAAGTTATCATCATGGTGATTATCATATAGGAAATATGATAATCACTACAAATGATCAGCTGTTTGTTATTGACTGGCATACCGTTGATTTTGATAATTATGGTGATCCGTGGTATGAATTTAATCGTATCGGAGTAGAGTATTATGCCTTTGCATCGGGTCAAATTGACGGATATTTTGATGGCAATCCTCCAGAGCCTTTCTGGACACTGTTGGCATATTATCTCTCTGCAAGTGCAATAACTTCTGTAGTATGGGCTAAGTATTTTGCTCCTGAAAGATTAAATCACATTTTACAATTAAACTCAGATATTTTAAATTGGTTTGATGACATGAAAAATCCGATTCCTACATGGTATAAAAATTTACACTTATAGTAGATGAGGAGTGTTGCAATATTTGAGACAAGTTCATGGTCTACTCAATAATTCGCATCATTTATAAAGAATGCACTTGGAGTAAAAGATGTCCCAGCCTTGACTCCGCCGTGCGGGTAGGGGAGTGTGCCATACGTCAGAGAACAAAGCAGTCAGCGCAAGGGTGCCATGGGGGAAAAACATCCGGTCTTATACCATTGACAGGCAGGAGCACGAGCAGGCACCACACCGATTCGCTCCATTGTATGTTGTAAAGGTAATTCGTGCTAGCGCACTCAACATACTGGCTGGTCGTTCCGCTTCGCTCTAATGTATATTGTAAAGGTAATTCGTGCTAACGCACTCAATATACTATCTGCTCGCCCATGAAACCGGAGCGGCGAGCACCGCTAGGGAGAAGGGCTTTGCGGATCCAGCTCATCGGCTTCGCCCGGGCATCCGGCCGTCTGACGAAATTGGCGCTCTGCGGAGATAAAAATTACGAAGAAGCTTAATTAAGTACTGAAGGCCCTCGATAAATATAGATAAACTCATTTATTAGAAAGACCAACTATTAAAAGTCAAGCCCTAAAATGAGAAATTTTTGAATGAATT
>CAYOKA010000232.1:0-2936 GCA_964404395.1 uncultured Oscillospiraceae bacterium
AATCACTACGTTTACCCGCTGTCCCGCCTGTATAAAGGCTTCTTCGGGCGCCGCCTTTTTGAGCGGCTTAATTATAGTATCATGCTCCCCCTGTTTTGTCAACCACCTTTTTTGCCTCATTTTCTGACTGTTTTTTTGGTTGACGCGGCTTCGTTTTTTCTGTTGCTTCCGCCTATTGCCGACCGCCACAGTGACAGCTTCTATACTATATCACCGGCTTCAGTCTTAATCAACCGGGCAAGATTAGCTTTAACCTTTATTGGCGTAATTTATGCCCGCTTCTCTTTTTTATACTCTGTTTTATCTGGCTATCATCAGGGATGCTCCGGCGTGATAGTGAAAAACACCACCTCAGCTACAATGCTATCGAGGTGGTGTTCTAAATCAATATTTATCAATAAATTTTGATTAATTGGCACTTAATAATCAATTCGTGTCAGTGACCTCTTCATCATCTACTTCGTCTACGTCTTCTTCTTCCTCGTCATCCTCGGGCTCTATCCTTGCAACGCTTACGACATGATTGTCTTCCGAGGTTCTCATCAACGTGACGCCCTGGGTAGCACGGCCAAGAATGCTGATACCGCATACTTCCATCCTGATAATTGTCCCATCGAAGCTTATAAGCATAATCTCATCTTCTTCGTCTACAAGCTTGACGCCTATAACCTTTCCGGTCCTTTCCGTCACCCTGTATGTCAGAATGCCTTTACCCGCTCTTGTCTGAGTTTTATATTCATCCAGCTCCGTACGCTTGCCGAAACCATTCTCCGTGACCACAAGCAGTGTTGCGTCAGGCCTTGATGTAGCCATACCTATAACATAGTCGTCCTCATGCAGATTAATTCCGATAACGCCCTGCGAAACTCTTCCCAGCGGCCGGACATCGCTTTCCTTAAAGCGGATGGACATGCCGTTTCTTGTGACTAGAATAATGTCCTTGTCTCCGTCGGTAAGCCTGACATCGATTAGTTCATCATATTCCCCATCTTTTTCCCTAAGCGTAACAGCTACAAGCCCGCTCCGCCTAATGTTGCCGTACTGCATCAGGTCGGTCTTTTTCACATGTCCGTATTTAGTAGCCATGAACAGGTATTGGCCCTCTTTGTATTCAGCAACCGGTATTACTGCCGTAACTTTTTCTTCCCCGTCCAGCTCCAGCAGATTAACAATCGCGGTACCCCTGGCCTGCCTGCCCGCCTCCGGTATCTGATAGGCCTTCATTCTGTAGACTCTGCCCTTATTTGTGAAGAACATAATATAGTGATGCGTAGAAGTAATAAACAGAGTCTCCACAAAATCCTCTTCACGGGTACTGAGCCCTGTTATGCCCTTCCCTCCGCGTCTTTGGCTCTTGTATGTGTCCGCCGGAAGACGCTTGATATAACCAAAATGCGTCAAAGTAATAACGCTTTCCTCTTCATCTATCAAATCCTCAAGCTCAATCTCATCTTCACTCGCGGTGATCTTAGTTCTTCTGTCGTCACCATATCTATTGTTTATTACCAGTAGCTCATCCTTAATAATGCTATCCCGAAGAACGCCATCAGAAAGAACGTTCCTATAATACTGTATTTTCTCCACTATCTCATTGTACTCAGCTTCCAGCTTATCTCTTTCCAGGCCGGTGAGCCTGCCGAGGCGCATGTCAACAATGGCCTGCGTCTGGCGGTCAGTAAGCCCAAACGCATCTGAGAGTCCTTGCTTTGCTATTGCTTCTGTTCTGGAGCTCCTGATGATTCTAATAACCTCATCAAGGTTATCAATTGCAATTCTCAGCCCCTCCAAGATATGCGCCCTTGCTTCAGCCTTTTCAAGTTCAAAGCGCGTGCGTCTGGTGATTACCTCCCGTTGGTGCTTCAGGTAATATTCCAGAGCCTGCCTGAGGTTAATAACCTGTGGCTCAAACTTACCCTCATCAGTTTGCACTAAAGCTAACATGTTCGCACTAAAGCTATCCTGTAGCTGCGAGTTTTTGTAAAGCTGGTTGAGAACCACATTGGCATTGGCATCCCTTTTTAAAGTAATAACTATTCTGACTGCCTCTGTCCTGTCGGATTCATCATTTATGTCTGCAATGCCTTCAATTCTCTTATCCTTAACCATGTCGGCAATTCTTTCAATCAGCCTGGCCTTGTTTACCTGATAGGGCAAATCCTTAATGATAATGCGCTGCCGGTTGTTGCTCGTTTGTTCTATTTCGGCCTCCGCCCTGACAACTATCCTGCCTTTACCGGTATTGAAATAATCCCTGATGCCCTGCCTGCCCAGAATGGTCCCTGCTGTGGGAAAGTCCGGCCCTTTTATTATTTTACTCAACTCTTCTATTGTTATTTCAGGATTGTCAATCATGGCAATAATGCCGTAGATAACTTCCGTGAGATTGTGGGGCGGAATATTTGTTGCCATACCTACAGCTATACCCGATGAGCCATTGACCAGCAGATTGGGAAATCTGGACGGCAAAACAACAGGCTCCATCTCATGCTCATCAAAGTTTGGTTTGAAGTCCACAGTGTCCTTGTTGATATCGGCAAGCATTTCAGTTGAGATCTTAGCAAGCCTGGCCTCTGTGTACCTCATAGCTGCCGCAGGATCCCCGTCTCTTGAGCCGAAGTTGCCATGGCCGTCTACGATTGGATATCTCAGCGAGAAATCCTGCGCCATTCTAACCAAGCTGTCGTATACGGCAGCATCTCCGTGCGGATGGTATTTACCAAGCACATCACCAACAGTAGTGGCACATTTCCTATAAGTCTTGTCTGCCGTAAACCCCAGTGAATGCATTGAATATAAAATCCTTCTATGCACCGGCTTGAGTCCATCCCTTACGTCAGGCAATGCACGGTCAACGATGACGCTCATCGCATAATCTATAAAAGATTTTTTCATTTCCGATTCTATATCAACCGGAATTACATTTTGCACATTAGTTC
>CAYOKA010000233.1:0-2935 GCA_964404395.1 uncultured Oscillospiraceae bacterium
TCTTAAACCCATCCATGGTTATTGCTGAAAAATGAACGAAAACATCATTTCCGTTATCCCTTTCAATAAAACCAAAGCCCTTCTCAGCATTAAACCACTTTACTCTTCCTCTTTCCATTACGTAAAACCTCCTGATTTTAACTTGGGCCTGGCTGCACTTTGTGCCCATTTGCCAAACCTTAATAAGTTTAACACATCTTTTATCGGCTTGTCAATAAGCTAGATTACATAATCTATACATTTATGCTCATATTTAGGCTCGATAAAAGTTTACCATAAACATATTGTTATATTATATTACCACCGTTTTCGTTTTATATTCGAAGAAATTAATGTAAAATTAGCCTGTCTTTTTGCAGGCAAAAAACAATCGATCACTTCTTTTCGATGGCTTACTGTATTTGAGCGCCGTATAAACAGCATAGTCATCAAGCCCCGCATATGCCAGCATATCAAGTATTTCCCCGATTTCATAACATCGCTCATAGTGAATTTCATCAAATCTTCTATAGAGCTCCCCTTCAAGGACAAAGAAGGAAAGATCAAATCTGCATATTTTTTTTGATTTGTCATAGCTATTCTGCCAAATGTAGGATACTTCCATATCTGTCTCACAAAATACATTTGTCGACAAAATATTTTCAAATTTATAAGGAGAATTTATGTCAAATAGAAAAAGACCACCGGGGTTCAAATAATTATTTACAAGCTTGAAAAGCCGCTTTAAATCCTTTTTGTATGTCACATAATTCACACTGTCTATCAGACATGTTATGGTATCTACTGTCCCATAAAGCTCAAAGGAAGTCATATCCTGATTCAGGTAAAGAATATCCACCCCTGCATCAAGAGCCTTCTGCTTTGCGCAATTCAACATCTCAACAGACTGATCTATCCCTATCATTTCATAGCCTCGCTTCGCCATCTCAAGGCAAAAGCTACCTGTGCCGCAGCCAAGATCAGCTACCAGTTTGGGTTTTGTCTCATTTCTCCGAAAGAACCCCTCTATATAATCTGCCCACTTTATGTAATCTACATCCCACATAAGCTTGTCATATAAATATGCAAAATCTCTATATATTGCATTCACCCCCCATTGTTAGGACAGACAGAACCGTCCCCACCTGCCAAGAGCTATCCTCCCTGCCGGGACGGAGAACCGTCCCCTGTCCTGCCCTGACCTGACTTTCTCCGCTTTGCTACTAGTCCCCCGATTTTTCCGGTTTCTTTGGCGGATAAGCTTTTCCACCCATATTTAAGAACCTTTTCCCCAAGTCCCAATTCATTTGCTATTTCAAACTTTAACATATCTTGTTTTTTCGCCATCTCCACACTCCTCCATCCATAATAGGCCTCTATAAGTATTTTGCGGAGAAGTCGCCCTTTTATACATTAATCGGAATTAATTTCCCCTTTCACCACTTCAATTGCCAATTTGAGCTGAACATCATTGCCTATGGGTATTTGCGAAACCGGAATGTTTCTGTAGTCATCCAATACATTTATTTCAATGTCAGGAGAAATACCGGTTCCATGGATACACAAACCCGATGGTGTAAAATACTTGGCTACGGTAACCTTTATTCCGGAATTATCCTCAAGCAGCTTCAACTCCTGTACGAGGCCTTTTCCAAATGTTTTTGTGCCCACCAGTGTTCCTCTACCATAGTCCTTGACTGCACCCGCCAGAATTTCTGAGGCACTGGCACTATTACCATTAGTCAAAATTGCCAAGGGAGTATCTATATATGATTTACCGGAATTTTTTATCTCTTGTTTGCCATTCCGGTCCTCAGTATAGACGATCGTTCCCTCAGGAAGCAGGCTATCCGCTATTTCAACCACCTGCTCATAAGATCCCCCCGGGTTATCCCTCAAGTCTATAATTAAGCCCTTAATGCCCTGATTCAACAGCTTATTGAGGTCATTTTTGAAATATTTAGCTATTTGACTGTCAAACATGACCAGCTTTATGTATCCAATATCTCCATCAAGAATGTCACTTTTTATGTTGGACATTTTGATTCTGCGCCTGGTAACCTCCATCTGAAGGTATTTGTCTTCATCCGGACGATAGACCGTTATTTTCACCTTTGTGTTTTCTTTTCCCTTGATCATGCTAATAATCATATTCTCATCACTGATGGTAGTTACATCCTTGTCGTCCACCTTGACAATTTTATCGCCCTGCATCATGCCTGCTTGCTTCGCAGGCGAATCCTCACTTGCCTCGATTACGGTCAACAGACCCTTTTCATCCACATTGACCGTTACCCCTATGCCTACATAGCTTCCTTCTGACTTCTCCATAAAAGACTTCATCTGATCAGTATTAAAGTATACGGTATATGGATCCTCCAGAGATTCCGCCAGTCCTCCTATTGCACCCTCAAGCATAATATTTTCATCAATCGGCTTATAGTAGTCATTCTTCAAAATATTTCTCACTTGGTTAAACTTGCTGACATTTTTATAGCTAACTTCATCCGCACTAAAGCTAATGACATATCTTGAAGTGAGGGAATCCAATGAATATAATGCAATAACGGTTGCGCATACAGAAACAACTACTGCCGTTACAATAATAGCGGCCGTTTGCCGCACTGAAAATTTTCTTTCCATTCTCCACTCTCCTTAAAGGAACCACTGTATATATCTTATGCGCTCAATAAAATAAATAAACCCGGTTTTTCACCGGGTCAGATATCCAATTCATTTTGTTTCACTATACTAAATTTCATAACCGCAGCATCAATGCTTTAACTCTTTTTGCCTAAATATGCAGTTGACAGCGGATTCTTTGTCTCACCATTCACTCTGACTTCAAAATGAAGATGATTTCCCGTTGACAAACCTGTGCTGCCTACCTTCGCTATGACAGCCCCTGCCTTTACCTCATCTCCAACCTTCACGCAAAGCTTGCTCGCATGGGCAT
>CAYOKA010000234.1:0-2924 GCA_964404395.1 uncultured Oscillospiraceae bacterium
AAGGACAGAGGCTATATCAGAGCACTGATGGTAAAGGATTATATAAAACCTCCTTCCGACAGAGGTTACTATTAAGTATTTACAATAGAATGATAAGCGGCTACAGAAATGCAGCCGCTAAAAAAAGACTCCGGCGAGTAGCTTTAGAACTATGCAAAACTATTACAGGCCGTAGTCTTGCTTAAGCTTTTCTACATGCATATAGTGTTCTAAGTTCTGTAGCTTTGAAGCAGCTGCCTTATCCAATACGACAGTTATTCCTCCGGGATGCAGCTGAATTGCAGAAGCAGTTATCTGTGAGGTAACGGGGCCTTCAATACATTTTGCTACCACATCAGCCTTCTTTATTCCATAAGCCAGCATAAGTATGTTCCTTGACTCCAGAATTGTTCCAACCCCCATTGTAATTGAAAAATGTGGCATCTTATCCCTTTCAATACCGGCTTTCTTATAAAAGCTTTCATAATTGTCAGAGAGTGTTTGTTGTGCCAGTGCCTGGATGTGTGTTCTGGATGCCAATGATGAGCCGGGTTCGTTGAAGCCCCAATGTCCATCGCCTCCGATACCCAGCAACTGTAAATCGATGCCACCGGCTCTTTTAATCTCTTCTTCATACCAAACACAGAAGCCATGTGGATCCTTTGAAAGACCGTCGGGAATATGTACATTCTCTTTCTTTATATTGATGTGCTTGAAGAACTCTTCATGCATAAATCTCGCATAGCTCTGATCAGACTTATAAGGTACATCAGGATTAATTCCTACGCCATAGTACTCATCGAGATTGAAAGTCCTGACATGAGAAAAGTCCAGCCCTTCATTGTGCATTCTTATAAGCTCCCGATAAGTACCTATGGGAGTGCTTCCTGTTGCCAGTCCGAGGACACAGTCGGGCTTGTTTTTCACAAATCGACCAATCACCGACGCTGCATATGCGCTAAGTTCTTCATAGTTTTCCCTTACAATTATATCCATAAAAGCCTCCTGGTTTTTTGTATTTTTTATTCTTCAATTATACATGTTTCCATTTATATAGTATATAGCAGAAAAAACAAGAATTTTTCATCCTGCAGGATAATGTAATTTATATAAACTTAAGGTGTTGATTCAATAGTGCTTCATTTGTCTTTTGACCTCCGTATTTGTGTATGCCAAAGATTATAAATTGTGCACTATGAATTAACATACCTTTTTTGAAGATGAATATCTTTTCTAATATCTCGTTGTTATTGTTGACTCTCAGACATCCCCAACAATGACGGTGAATCAGCAATCATATCAAGAGCCTCCTGAAATTTCTTTCTAGCCATATAATTGCTGTATAGACCACGGCGAGCAACCACAAACTTATTATTGATGGCAAGGGCAGATTTAAAAGCGGTAAAGGCTTCTTCAAAGCGTTCTTGATCCATAAAGATATAGCCCAGGTTCGCCAGAGAAATGACTTGTTGATCCTTATCCTCTGCTTCCTGACCGACATCATGGGCGTATGAATACATAGCAATCGCACCCATACTTAAAAATCCAGACTCACCCACCTTAAAATTGGGTGTTTTTGTGTTGTATAGTCGTTTAGCGAATAGGGGTTATTTAACGATAGGATACCACAATATATGGTTTGAATCTTTACTAAGTCTTTCATATTGGGTATTATGGAATGGAAGACGACAAAGGGGTGTAGCATGTATATAGATAAGAAAAGCCCAATCCCTGCTTACTTTCAGTTAAAAAAAATGATATTGGAGCAGATCAGAGGTGGCGAATATCCTGAGGGCAGCTTGATTCCATCCGAACGGGATCTGGGCGAATCGCTTGGCATCAGCAGGATGACTGTGCGTCAGGCATTGAATCAACTGGTTTCCGAAGGTGTTCTATACAGAGAAAAGGGAAAGGGGACCTACGTTTCGAAAAGTAAAATCAAGCAGAAAAATATTATGAGCTTTTCTGAGACTGTCAGAAACAGAGGTTTGATACCTTCGACACAGGTGCTTCGCTTTGAAAAGGTCCTGAACAGGGCTGATATAAGAGAAATACTGGAATTGCAGGAGGACGAAGGTCTGTATGGCATCAAGCGGCTCAGGCTTGCCAATGAGCTGCCTATCGGCATCGAAGAGGTGTTTATTCCTGAAAGGTACTGCCCGCATTTGGAGAACCATGACCTGAAGATGTCCTTTTATATACTCCTCAAAGAGCAGTACTCACTTGTGGTCAGCAGTATGGACTGCTCTGTTGACGCGGCGAAAGCGACAACGGAGGAAAAAAAGCTTCTTGGCCTGACAAATGCTGTTCCGGTTCTGTGTATAACCAGCATCAGCTATAATGATTCGGGCATGAAGCTGTTTTACGAAAAGGATACCTACCGTTCAGACGAGTATAATTATAATGTCAGGATTCATCTGTGATTGAGCTGTTTTGCGTTTCAGTTTTTATATGACAACACCATTTATGAGGCAAACAGAAGAATCACAATCGGAAATTTTGACTATGAAGCAGTGAATGATTGATTCCGGAAAAATAACGTGATATAATTTTACTGAAGGAGGTATATACCACTATACATATATACCAATGTTTGCACTTACCGACACAATTGTCGGCATAGGGTTCCGCAGGAGTTGTTTGACCGGAAGCTCAGCCGCAAGCCTTCCCGAACTTATGAAGTAGACCGGAACATCTTATATATAGGAGGCATCATATGAAACTGAAAAATGCAGGTGCTGAAATTTATATTCCCGACAATGTTAATCAGGAGGACGCCATTAAAAGAACTACACACATGGCTATATCTGCGCATCAGGATGATATTGAAATCATGGCATATAACGGCATAAGCCAGTGTTTTGGAAGAGAAGACAGTTGGTTTATGGCGGCAGTTGTCACAAATGGTGCAGGAAGCCCAAGAAATGGGCTCTATAAGGATTTTA
>CAYOKA010000235.1:0-2922 GCA_964404395.1 uncultured Oscillospiraceae bacterium
TCAGGAAGATACCCTTCCTACCCTTTACTATGATGTATGCACCACGCGGACCGGTATGCGATCCCCATGATGCCCAAACTCTTAAGGAGCTGCTTGATAAATGCAAGCAGCTGGCCAAAAAATATAGGAGCTACGCCCTGAAGATGGACCCGGATATAGAGATAGAGGACAGGCAGTTTGAGCAAATCGTTAAGGACCTCGGCTTTAGGGTAAGCCGTGGACTGGAGAACTATGAGGGTATTCAGCCCAGGTTTGTTTTTAGGCTGGATTTGCGTGGCAAGACAGAGGAAGAAATATTGATGGACTTTCACCATAAGGTCCGTTACAATATTCGGCTGTCCGACAGAAAGGGAGTCGTTGTCAAGGTTGGTGGCAGGGAAGAGGTAGCCGCATTTTATGAAATGATTGTCGAGACCGGTATACGTGACAACTTTGTAGTCAGAAGCAGGGAATATTACGAAAAGGTTTTTGACTGTCTGGCCCCCGAGCATTTGAGGGTATTTATCGCATATTACGATGATAAGCCAATCGCCGGAACCATAGCTATCCTATACGGCAACAAATGCTGGTATTTATACGGTGCCAGCCGCAATGAACACCGTAACCTGATGCCCAATTATTTGCTGCAGTGGAACATGATCAAGTGGGCGCTTGATTCAGGGGTGGACATCTATGATTTCAGAGGGGTTCCCGGAGATGGCGATGAAAGTAATCCTATGTATGGGCTTTATAAGTTTAAGGTAGGATTCAAAGGGAAGTTTACCGAGTTTGTAGGCATGCTGGACTATGTTTTCAAGCCCTACGCTTATTTTTTGGCAGAGAAGGGGATTACAGCTTTCAGGGAATTTAGAAGAAAAATATATAAAAGAAAGTAAGATAACGAAGTGAAGCATCAGTCTGAAACAAAAGGATTTACCATATTAAGTATTGCAAGCGTTATCAATAAACTGCTTAGCTTGCTTTATGTACCCTTTTTGACGCTTATCCTGGGTAATGTGGGAAATGGTATTTATGATGCCGGATACAAGATTTATCAACTGGTATTCATGATCACAAATGCCGGAATACCTGTGGCTATATCAAAGCTGATTTCGGAGCAGATTGCAGTCTCTCGTCACGATGTATCCTATAAGACACTAAAGGTATCCGGAGGGCTGATGGTTGCAATTGGCTCACTCTTAAGCATAATCATGGCAGTCTTTGCAAAGCAGTTTTCTGTCATGATTGGTTTCCCTGAGTCCTACATGACTATTATTGCACTGTCGCCGACTTTGCTTTTCACGTCAATATCCTGTGCCTTCAGGGGTTATTTTCAGGGAAGGTCCAATATGGTGCCCACAAGCATTTCTCAAGTCATCGAGCAGGGTGTCAACACAGTATTTACAGTGCTTTTTGCATGGATAATGTACCGTTATGGCACCAACTATGCCATAAGCCATGGCATTACGGGTGAGGTAGAAATACGCCTGGAAGCGGTTAAATTTGCCGCTGCCGGTGGTACGGTTGGAACCTCGCTGGGGGCACTGACCAGTGCGCTCTATCTTTATTGGGTATACATAAAAAACAAAGCTGAAATAGTGGCTGAAGCAATCAGGTCTGTCCGGAGCGACCAGATTATTAGCTCCACAAAGATGATATTGAAGAAGATTTTCCAGTATGCTATCCCGATTACCCTGGGAGCTGTTGCCATATATAGTGCCAACCTCATAGATCTGAGATTTACAAAATCCCAGCTGATTGCCGGGGGCTTCAGTGAAATTGAGGCAACCGGTCTTTACGGCATACTTTCAACTCAGTATCTGAAGGTGTTGTTTATCCCCATAACTTTTGCTACTGCCCTTGCCACGACAATTCTGCCCTCAGTATCGGCTGCCTCTGCCAGAAATGACAAGGGCTTACTGCACAAGAGAATACATAAGAGCATAAAGCTGATACTCATGATAGCAGTACCCTCGGCAGTGGGCCTGACAGTGCTGGCCAAGCCAATAATATACAGCATTTTCCCTCGATCCCCCGATGGCTGGGACTTACTAATGGTTGGGTCCTGGACGCTGATACTTATATCCTTCGTATCTATACAAACGGCTATTTTACAGGGCTTGGGAAAAACCTATGTTCCCACAATACACATGACAATCGGCCTTGTATTGAAGGTGTTCGTCAACTATAACCTGATAGTGATTCCGTCAATCAATATTAAAGGCGCCATTGCAGGCAGCGCAGTCTGCTATGGTTTTGCGGCATTTATGAACTACAGATCCATAAAGAAACTGACCGGTGTGAGATTGAGCGTAAAGCGGCTATTTAACAGGCCCCTAACTGTCTCTATCATCATGGGTATTTTAGTTTTTCTGATATATAACGGGCTTATTCTTATGACGGACTGGCTAATAAAGTCTGCGTTTTTACAGAACATAATTTGCGTTGCTATATCTATAGGAGCCGGCGGACTGATTTACTATCTTCTGATGATTGTTGCCAGAGGGATAACGGAGGATGAAATCAGGAGCTTCCCCAAGGGCGATCTGGTTCTTGAAATCACCAGGAAGATTCCCTATATGGAGAGGTTCATCTAAGGCTTTTGCGATGTAACCCCGCAATATATTGTTCAGCGGGATGTAAAACATGCTACATCGAAAAATCCCCTTACCTAATACCCTGTTCTTTGCCGCCTTCTGCTTCTTGAAATTTTTCGCAGAACCATTCTCAAAAGCACCAAAAAGCTTAGAGCAAGAAGTATGCCCAGCAGCAGGTAGGAGTATTCCGGCTCGGGGGCTTCGGCCACCATGTGTAAGGACATATCTGCAGGAATTGCAGCTATTGATTTTGATGCGACAATATTCACCTTGCCAAGCAAAACATCATTATCCCAGTATTCTGCATAGCCTAAAACATCGCCTTTTTTGACCGGAGCTATTACCT
>CAYOKA010000236.1:0-2921 GCA_964404395.1 uncultured Oscillospiraceae bacterium
AATGCTTCATGCAAATTCTCAATATTTAGGCCTCCTGCAAGTCCAAAGGGGCGTGAGAAACCGGCTAAAATGCTCCAGTCAAATGTTTTTCCGCAACCCTGTCCGGCATCAAGCAGCACGAAATCGGCCATGCTCTTTAAAGCCTGGGCAGCTTCCTCCTGACAAGTGATTTGAAAGGCCTTCCAAATTGGCCTGGCCGTCAACTGGCGCAGTGCGGCAATATAGCAATTATCCTCATGGCCATGCAGCTGGGCAATGGACACTGTACTCTTGTTAAGTAGCTTAGCTACCAGCTCCACAGGCTGGTCTACGAAGACTCCCACCGTTGTTATAGCAGGATCAAGCTTAGCCCGAAGCGACTGGACAGCTTCAGGCGATATGTTCCGTCGGCTTTTGGGGTAGTTGATTATAAATCCGCAATAATCAGGCTTTACCGTGTTTACCACTACAATGTCAGCTGCCTGTGATAATCCGCATATCTTGATTTTCTTCATGATTCACCCCTCAGGGAAGACAGCATTTTTCTCTTATTATCTGCCCGCATCAGTGTCTCCCCAATAAGTACAGCGTCTACACCTGCCTGTCGCAGGGTTTGAACATCCTCCACAGTTTTTATGCCACTTTCTGCGATATATATCACATCGTCAGGCACCAAGCAGCGAAGTCTGCCACTGTTACTAATATCAATAGAGAAATCCTTAAGATCTCGGTTGTTAACCCCGATAATCCATGCGCCTGCCGAAACCGCCATTGCTATTTCCCCAGCATCATGAGCTTCTACAACTGCCGCTAACCCAAGCTCACTGCAGATTTGCAGGCCATGCTCCAGCTGGACACTATCTAAAATCGCGCAAATTAGAAGCACCGCGTTTGCACCCATAAGTCTTGCCTGGTATAGCTGATAATCATCTACAACAAAATCCTTTCGCAGCATGGGTAGCGTAACCGTAGCCCGTATATCCCGGAAAATTTCATCCGACCCCAGAAACCACTTAGGCTCAGTTAGGCAGGATATACAGTCTGTGCCGGCCATTTCGTATTCCCGGGCAATGGCAAGGTACGGAAAGCTCTCCGAAATGATACCCTTTGAGGGAGATGCTCTTTTTATCTCACAAATAAAGCTCATTCCCGGCTTTTTCAAAGCAAGCTCGAAGGCTGACCCATCAGCAGGCAACTGCGCCTTGCAAAGCTCCTTCAGCTCATCAAGAGATTGACGTGTCTTATCCCTTTCAACACGGATTCTTGCGTAATCGGCAATCGTTCCCAGTATATTTTTCATCAGCCTCACCTCATCTCATCTGGATGCAGCAGCAAATCGCTTTAGCATCTCCATCGCCTTACCCGAATCAATCAGTTCAGCGGCCATTTTGATTCCCTGCGCCATGTTTTCAGCCTTATTTGCAATATACAGAGCCGCACCGGCATTCATAAGAACTGCGTCCCTCCTTGCACCCTTTTCACCGGACAATATAGCCAGGGTAATTGCAGCATTCTCCTCTGGTGTGCCACCGACAAGATCGGCCTTGCTACATCGTTTAAGGTCGAAGTCCTCGGGGCAAAGCTCATATTTTACGAACTTACCCTCATAAAATTCACACACAGAGGTTGGTGCACTCATAGAAATCTCATCCAGCTTATCCTGACCATAAACTACCATTCCGCGTTTTACGCCAAGACCTGCCAGTACGTGCGCCAGCGGTTCTACCAAGGATTCGTCATATACACCCAGAAGCTGCATTGTGGGAGATGATGGGTTGGTTAATGGTCCGAGAATATTGAACACAGTACGAATACCCAGCTCCTTGCGTATGGATCCCACATGTTTCATGGAAGCGTGATATTTCTGGGCAAAGAAGAAGCAAATGCCGACCGACTCTAGAAGCTCCACGCATTTTGCAGGCGGCTGATCCAAATTGACACCCAATGCCTCCAGACAATCCGCAGTTCCGCATTTAGAGGATGCCGCCCTATTTCCATGCTTACCAATCTTTACTCCGCTGGCAGCTACAACCAGGGCAGAGGTTGTGGAAATATTAAAGCTTTGCGCACCATCTCCGCCGGTACCGACAATTTCAAGCAACTCCATATCGTGCTCAACCTTTGTTGCGTGGTCTCGCATTGCGGCTGCACAGCCAAAAATTTCAGCAATCGTTTCAGCCTTTGTGCTCTTAGTTGACAGCGCAGCTAAAAAAGCAGCGTTTTGGACTTGCGACGTCTCACCACTCATAATCTCGCTCATGACGCTATAGGCTTCGTCATAGCTAAGCTCCTGTTTGTCAACGATTTTCATAATAGCCTCTTTAATCATTTAAATCCCTCCTGATATTCACTGTTAACATATAACCTTCGCTTTTCACACATCAGAGTAAATCCTCCGCTAATCTCAGTGCCCCTATAACTGCAGCCGCTTTATCCATACATTCCTGATGCTCCTTCTCAGGCATAGATTCTGCAACAACTCCGGCCCCACTGCGGACAAAAACCTTACCGTTTTTCTTGTAGGCAATGCGAATCGCAATACATGTGTCTAAATTTCCGGTGAAATCCAGATAGCCTATTGCACCTCCGTAGATTCCGCGTTTGTTGTTTTCAATATCGTTTATCAGCTGACAGGCCCTGATTTTTGGCGCACCCGAGAGTGTTCCTGCAGGAAGTATGGCATCGATTGCGTCAAGTGCTTGTTTGTCCTGGGCAATTTCCCCGCGGATAGTCGAACTGATATGCATAACATGTGAGCAGCGTTCTATGGAATGGTATTTCTCCACTGAAACACTTCCCGGTTTACTGATTTTCTCGATGTCCTCCCACCCAAGATCAACTAACATATTGTGTTCAGAAAGCTCCTTTGGATCTGCAAGCAGCTCCTCCTCCAGCTTTTTGTCCTCGTCCTCCGTCTTTCCTCTGGGGCGGGTACCTGCCAG
>CAYOKA010000237.1:0-2920 GCA_964404395.1 uncultured Oscillospiraceae bacterium
AAGCAGGAAAAATGGATATTCAGCCATAAGGGCAGGCTAAATGTCAAGGTCTGTATCGGAGTGGGCGGAGCTTTGGATGTGCTGTCAGGCAAAGCAAAGCTTGCGCCCGATTTTTTCCGGCGGAATGGACTGGAATGGCTTTACCGGCTGTACAAGGAGCCGAAACGCGCTGTGCGTATGCTGGATCTGCCCAGATTCATGGTCCGCGTCATTTGGTTCCGGCTTACCGGCAGGTGAAGATACCAATCAGGTCAAGTCAGGTCAATACTGCAAATGCAAGATATTGCGCAGGTAATTCAACGCATCATCAATCCGGAATATATTTCCCTGTATAATGCTGTAGGCTGTACGCTCCCAGATAGTATACCTCATCCATAGTAAGGTCTTCCCTGTCTTCCAGCCTCTGCTGCATAATGTCATTAATACAGTGACGTTCACAAAGCTCTTTATGGACCTCTTCAGTGCTTCCTTCGATGTCATACAATGCACCGATTACAGCAACTGCTCCGTCATAAGTCAGGTCCTTATTAGTAATGAAGGGCCGCAGGCGATCATACAATTCCTTTGTATAGATTCCCTCATCAAGACGGTAGATTCCGTTGATTAAAATAAAGGCCAAATCCATCTGCTTTGCCTTTTCATCATATTTCAGGTCGTTGTTTGTCCCTCCTGCTACGAGCCCGAGTGAAATAAGCTTTCCGGCTGACGGATAAGACCAGTTGTCCTTGTATTCGGAGTGTTTGGAGGAAATCCTGCTATTAGGAAGGTAGATGCCCTTATCCTTCAGCATCTCTTCAAAGTCGCCATATTGCTCATGGTTCTTGTCCACAAACCCGGGATTCTCATTCCTTGCGGCAGCAAATACCGCTAATGCGCCTGCAGCCTCTCCGGTAGCAATACAGGTTCCTATAGTCCCTGCGCTGCTGGCAGCTAAAGAAGAATATGAAATGTGGGGCCCTGCCATGAGCAGGTTAGATGTGTTTGCAGGTACCAGGCATCCCAGGGGAATACCGTATTGCACAGCATTGCCCGCAATAAATGACCCTCTGGCGGCGAATTTTCCAATCATAACAGGATAAGAGCCCATGGCCACCGTTTCATCGAAAAACCTGTTATCCATTATATCCTGCACCGTCAACAAATATTTCCCATTATAGTGCTTGTACTCTTTTATTCGGAGGCTCTCAGCCGCTCTGGAAAATGAATAATCCCGGAACTCCTCAAATTGTCCGGAAAGGAAGGCAGAAAAATTCTTTGCTTCGTCTACGGCTGCCAAATAGGCGTTGTTCACATTATCCCAATCACTTACATCAATGCCTGAAAGCTGAAGTCCGCTTATCACAATTGTGTTATTATCTGTTAAATGACCAAAGGGGCTCTCCAACACTGCATTTTTGTTCAATACTTCATAGTACTTAACTTTATCGTGAAATTCGTCACTGTTTAGCAATTCATTAATCATTTCAATATTATCGATAGCACCGTTCCCGGCAATCATCTCAAAATTAAGGCTGACAGGCATGAAGCTATCTTCCATACTGAGATCTCCCGAGCCGGTAAAATAGGGCACCTTACAAGTGTCCAGCAGATCACCCTTATCCGAAGCATCTATATAGATTTTTCCGGACAGGGTCTCTTTCCCGTTTTCAGTCTGCAGCTCCACCCTATCCAGATAGACCCCAGACATCGAAACGCCGGAAATTGATGTGTTATATCGCACATCCAGCGTATCCTCCCCATCAAGCAATTCATTAATCACAGTCAGATACTTATCTTCTGAAAAGCTACTACCAAGCTTTTTATCCATCTCCTCCAGCAATCCGCCGTTTAGAAGCTTGTCCTTCTGACCAAGGGGCTTCTCAAGCTCAGGAATAAGGCACTTCGTAACAATTCCTCCTGCATCAGCCTCTTCACTGATAAGCAGCGTTTTAGCACCAAGACGTGCTGCAGATAAGGCGGCAGAAATTCCTTGAGGTTCGCCTCCATATACAATTACGTCATAATCGGCTCCATCGACTTGAGCAAGCTGTTCAGACCAGTATCGCCGATCTGATTCGGATGCTTTTCTTTGATTTGATTGGAGTGGCTGAAAGCCATATATGTATGAAAAGAAAATTATCGCTGCTATTAAAACAAACCTGAAAGCGTTTATTGTTTTTTTCATCATTGCCCCTCTTCGTTAAGAGCAAAGCTGACACTTAAAGCCTCATTGACCTTCTCCATCAGTTCATCATCCAGATGCCCTGTCTTATCTCTAAGTCTCCTCTTATCAATGGTTCTGATCTGCTCAAGCAGGATTACCGAATCCTTTTGCAGTCCGTAATCCAACGCATTGATTTCGATATGTGTCGGCAGCTTTGCCTTATTGATTTGAGATGTAATCGCCGCTGCAATAATTGTCGGGCTGTATTTATTCCCAATGTCGTTTTGTACCACTAACACCGGTCTGACTCCTCCCTGCTCTGAACCAATTACCGGACTCAGATCGGCATAATATATATCTCCGCGTTTTATAATCACTTTTACTCCAACTCCCCAAGGCGTTTTTCATATTTTTGCTGTTGGTCGCAGTCGGCGTTCATGCACAACTCCGCAAGTCTGATGTTAATCTCGGCCATTTCCATATAGCCCTTCTTCATCTTCTCTCTCATTTGCATTTTTCTCTTCTTACGTATATACAGTCTCATAGCTTCACGGACAAACTCGCTCCTATTGGTCTTCTCAACAGATACGATATCATCTATTTCTTTAAGAAGGTTATCCGGAAGGCATATCAGTATTTTTTTCAATTCCGCCAAAATAAATCCCCCATTTGTATAAGATATGTAAATATTGTTGAAGAGTAGCCTTGCTGTGCTTTTATTTTTGATGTTTGCACTAAAAATGCGTTGGCATGATATATATATTATTATATATTGAG
>CAYOKA010000238.1:0-2888 GCA_964404395.1 uncultured Oscillospiraceae bacterium
GTCATTGTTGTCACTTGTGCATTCGTAAGACAAACCAAAGCGGCTGATGTATTTGCGCTTAATGCCGGGAAAGTGTCGATCCAGTGCGGCATAGAAATACTCGCGATCACCTTCGCGCATGGTTGTACCGATGCCGAAGCATATGATTCCCTTAACTTCTGCGTCAAAGCAATACTGAAGAATGCCTTGCAGGTTTTCCTCGGTGTCGTTGATAAATGGCAGTAGCGGAGAAAACCAAACAACTGTTGGAATTCCATTATCACGCATTATCTTAAGAGTTTCGAAGCGCTCGAGCGTAGTAGAGACATTTGGCTCCAGAATGCGACAGAGGTTTTCGTCGTATGTGGTAAGGGTCATCTGAACC
The DNA here is from genome assembly GCA_964404395.1 of uncultured Oscillospiraceae bacterium. Classification (GTDB taxonomy): domain Bacteria; phylum Bacillota; class Clostridia; order Acetivibrionales; family DTU013; genus JAAYBT01. Next base: position 365 of record CAYOKA010000238.1, read on the forward strand.
ACGCATTTGGCTTTCAGGTTTATACTTTTCAGCAGGTCGAGGTCGCGAAGAATCCGGTTTGATTTCGTCTGTATTGCAAGACCAAAGCCATACCGATCAATGATTTCGAGGCATTGCCGTGTTAAGCCCAGCTTCTCTTCGCAGTGCATATAAGGATCACACATGGCGCCTGTTCCTATCATGCATTTTTTGCGTTTGCGCCTCAGTGCATTTTCCAGCAGCTGCGGTGCATTCTGCTTTACCTCGATATCCTCGAAGTCGTGCTTCATCTGATAACATTTAGAACGGCTGTCGCAGTATATACAGCCATGCGAACAGCCACGATAAGTATTCATTCCGTTTTTCGCAGACAAGATTCCCTTGGCATCTACAAAATGCATTTTCATTCCCCCGAAGGCATTATACCATGAATCCGAAAATTCAGGGTATAATTTGACATTGACATAACCCAAATAATGTAATAAAATGGAAGTAATAATTATGTATATATTGTAAAAATATAGAACATTGCGATGAAATGAAGAGGCGGCTTATGAATTTAGTAGCATGTATAATTGTATTTTACCTTATTCTTATCCTTATAAAACCCGCTAGGCATCATGCTCCAAATCTAGGGGGATATTTGGGCGAGCAGAGAGTAGCAAAGCAATTTACAAAATTGGAACTGGAGGGATACAAAATCCTCAATGATATCATGCTTCCCACATCTCGCGGCACCAGCCAAATCGATCATGTGATACTTTCACCCTATGGTATATTTGTTATCGAAACAAAGAATTATAAAGGTTGGATTTATGGAAGCGAGAATTCTGAAAATTGGACTCAGGTTATATACAAAAGAAAAACCTCTTTCAGAAATCCTATAAAACAAAACTGGGGTCATATATGTGCTCTCAAGGAAGTATTGAAAGAATTCAAGGATATAAATTACATTTCAATAATCATATTTGCCGGAAGTGCCGAATTAAAGAGGGTAAATGTAAAGACAGATGTATTTTATACCAATGAATTATATGGCACAATTCTTAGTTACCGAGGCTTGGAGCAAATTAGTCCGGCTGACCTTGATAAGATTTATAATCATTTAAGTTCAATTTCTATAAATGGTCGGAGATCCAGAAGGCTGCATAATAAGAATATTATATCTCGAAGGCTAAACACTCACAACACATCAAAGTCAGGTATATGTCCTAAATGTAAAGGCAATCTCATCTTAAGATACAGTCATTATGGAAATTTTTTTGGTTGCAGCAATTATCCTAAATGCATATATAGGCAAAATGTCTAATACCTTTTTCTTCCTTGGCTTTTTCAGGGGCATTTTGCGATGTAGCATGTTTTGAATTCCGTAGCACAATATATTGCGGGTATGTATGAAAGTATGTCACTATATATTGTGCAACTGAATTATATTAAGGTTACATCGCAAAAGCCTTAGATAAAAATTTATGACCTAATCAACTCCTCGTTGAGATGCCTAAGCTCATCTACAGGCAGCTTCAGGACCTTGCGGTCATAGGTAATCAAGCCGTTCAGCTCATCCTCCACATCGGTAAGCTGTGTGTAAACTGCGGCACACAGCCCTTGCTTCTTCGCAGGGAGAATTTCATTTTTGTATAGCTCCCTGTATGCCTTAAGCAACTCTTCAGCGGTTTCAAATCTCTTGTACCCGAAGTCCTGTTCATTAAAACAGTGTCCCATCACCCGATAGTTGTAGCCGCCGAATTCGGACAGGATCACTGCCCGTCCCAATCTATCGCGCTTAAAGCGATATTTTTTAAAATAAGCATGTATGCTTTTGAAATCCCCGATGAATTGGTCGTGCCATCCGCTGGCGTGGTCAATGGTACGAGAGCTGTCAAGCTCCATAATCCTCCTGACGGCCTTTTTTGCATCAAACTGACCCCAGCCCTCATTAAAGGGAACCCACATGGCTATAGACACACAGCTGTACAAATGGAGAATCATCTCCTCAAGCTCTCTATAATATTGTTCGCGCCCCTGTGCGTCATCCCGGGCAAACCACTTATAACGATTGTCCTTAAAATGAACTCCGGTAACAAGTGGTGATGAAACCGTAGTAAGCTTATAATCGCCGCCTCCGTTTATCATGTCCTGCCACACCAGCATTCCGATCCTGTCACAGTGAAAATACCAGCGCAGGGGCTCTATTTTAATGTGCTTACGCAGCATGTTGAAGCCCATATCCTTGGCGGTTTGTATATCAAAGATCATGGCCTCGTCACTGGATGCTGTATACATCCCGTCGCTGTAATAGCCCTGATCCAGCAGGCCGTTGTGGAAATATGGCTTATTATTTAAAAACAGGCGTTTCAGCCCGTCGCTATCTGCTTGCACCGAGAATTTCCGCATGCCAAAATAGCTTTTAACTAAGTCGTCGCCCATGGTAATCGTCAAATCGTACAGATGAGGATTTTCGGGCGTCCAGGGAGTGAAGGATTGCAGATACAGCTTTACCGGCTCATTTGACTGGAAGCTAATCCTTTTCTCACCTGCGATTTCA
>CAYOKA010000239.1:0-2875 GCA_964404395.1 uncultured Oscillospiraceae bacterium
AAATTGACCGACCCGATTTAAGCGCTGCCATTGAGATGTTTTCCAACGGAGGACTGAAGGTGGAAAGCACGGCTATGGCGGGCAATTACATGGGAGCGCTGGTATGCGCAGAATCGACTCCTGGCATACAAAACCCCGAAAGCGGCGTGCTGAGCATCCGCTTTAGCGGAGAGGGAGGCTCCTTCCAAAACAATGTGACTTTCCGTCTTGTGGGGGATGCATATATTAGCTTCCCGCAACGAGGCAAAGAGCTTACACCTACCACCTACATGCTATATGGGGATGACGGCAACTATGAGGTTCCCATTGAGCTGCGTGATTTTGTTATGCCGCCGCAAAAGGTCAGTCTGGAATTGCCCGGCGATCAGCCATTTACAGCCGAGGCGGAGAAGGTGGATGATACGCATTATGTGATCCGCCTGCATAACACAAGCCGGGTGCAAACGGACAAGGTGCAGCCACAGCAGATCATTATGGTCACTATCTATGCACAAAATGATAAGGAGAGTGCCCACGACAACTTTATTGTAAACATGCTTCCGGAGGGTATATCTCTTAGGCCGTTTACAGGCTGTCCCATCGACGAAAACGGTCGATTACATGTGGCCTGCAGTCTTACTCCAGAACAAGGAGAGGACGAGACAGAAATCGAGAAGACACATTTTCAGTTGGTGCTGGCAGTTTCCAAAACCGACGAAAGCGGAAAGACAAGATCAGCTCTTGTTGAGTCAGGTCAGATAAGCTATCGTTTTGAGCAGATGACTGCACAAATAGACAAGCTGCAAAATCTTCTAAAGGCCTTTTCTTATGAAATAGATTCCTCCGAAGCAAGCAGCGCTGGAATATTCCGTATTTGTCCCAAGAGACAGCTCCCACAGGATGACAGGCTTGATTATGACGTGGCACTTCCTGTTTCCTGCGACTATGATAATCAGGCCTACACACTTGACATACCCATTCGATTGCTTGGTGACAAGCTGCTGCCTATAGCTGAAAAGAGTGAGGAAATAAGCCTACTTATAAAGCGCATTAGAAAGTTTGTGGACGAGGAAGAACGTGCTGCACTGATCCGAGGATTTAAGAACGACCTGCCGAAAATGTCCGCGACGGATGTTCGGTTGCTTTCTAAATCGCTGGTGTACGCCACCCAAGCAGAAGTCTACAAAGCCAATAGGCATCTTTTGAATGCGGAAATGCTTGACTGGGTTTTGTGGGGACTGGAATGGTACAAATGGATCGGTGATCAGGCCATATCGGTAATCATCTCAAAGCTCAGCGGCAACAGGTATGCTCCCTTTGTGGAGGCGGTTGTTATGCCTGCAAAGGATCTGCTGGTTGAACACATGGGAATATGGCTTTCAGACTATGTAAGCGGAGAACCATCACCGGGTGCGGCACTCGATATAGAACAGCTGGAGAGCACAGGTCTGACTATGATCGAAAACACACTTACCAACCTCATTGACGGAGAAACGGAGCCAAAAAAGGCAGCCGGAATACTTTCTATGTACCTTGTAATCAGGACAGCAAATTACTACTTCTATGAAAAGAACGACGATGGGTCCCCTATTGGTATTTATGGAGCAGTTGCTTCAGCCTTTGGCGATCTGACGGGCCAGTCCTTTAAGATAATATTGGGAACAAAGCTGGAACAGCTTGCAAAGAATCCTGCAACCACAAAGATGTTCGGCGGCTATGCAGATGAGTTTGTTAAGGGACTGTTCCCTGCTGAATTCTATAATAACGGTGGAGAATGGGAGTTTGATTTAATTAAGAAATATATAGAGGAAATCACCGTTCTTGCCTCGGCCAAGGTCTATTCCGGAATACAGGAAGGTGCAGAGCAGGATACTGCTGCCAGCGGAATTATCATTACCCTGATTGAGAACACGCAAGATCCAGAAAAATCGGTAAGAATAAAGGTGAATCCGGTGGATTTGGGGACGGAATTCTTTAACTATATTTTTGATAAGCTTTTTGAGATGTTTACCTTTATTGATTCTGTTGTCGAATCGCCAAAGGATCCTCCCTATATGCGTGCTTGAGAAAAACAAATTAGACCGGAGGTAATCATGGCTAGAGAAAGTACTCCCCCAACCAATAGGGGAAAAAAGAGTTTGATTGTAATCCTCATAGTGGCAAACCTGCTTATGCTGGTTATTGCTATTGTTACAATCCCCCCTAATCTGCGGGGAATGTCAGAAAGGTCAGGTTCTTCTGCTGAATCGAGTCGGGTTACGACTACTGTGATGCAGGAGTCTGAAGCGATGTATTCAACGGATACTGTAGATACAGTGGATGGTGTTGATTCGATTGATACGGTGGATTCAACGGATACAGCGGATGCACCGGATCCAAGCCTTGAAGCTGGAATACCGCAAGTTGCGGATGTCGACTTGTCAACTGACCAACGTCCCGATTTGGGCGACTTTCTATGGTATACCGAGAGTGTATTTTATGATGGTATTCCTAATAATGCAGCGTTCATAGAAGAGTTTGAGGTCTTGACAGGTGGTTGGAAGGGACTAATCATCTACGACCCTGAGAATGAGCATGGTGAAAATGCAATGGAGTTTCTCAATGTTAATATCGCAGGCAAGTCTGATAATTTAAATCTTACCCTTGATTGGTATCTCATGTTCATAGCCGGTGTCGGAGAAAGCTTTGACGAAACGGATATGGAAGACTCCGTATTTAATGGTAAGTGGGAAGCCAATGGGTTGTGGGCTTCTGGTGCTGGTACTATACGCTTGACACAGTTTTATGAATTAAACAATAAACAGTATGCAGTTGGCACAATGGATACGCCCGACGGGATACCGGCGATCATTGCGCTGGTACGGCCATAAGGAGGGTCAATATGGGGAAATATTGT
>CAYOKA010000240.1:0-2870 GCA_964404395.1 uncultured Oscillospiraceae bacterium
ACATCAATTCTGGCAATAGCTCTGTTGACTGCGGCAATCATATCATGAGGGCACTTAATCAACAATTCATGGGAGAGCGTGGGGTAATTCAATGTCAAAACGCTTACACCGGGAAGCTCCAAAAAGTCGATTCTTTCCTTAGCACTTTGCGGAGAAATCGTCTCCAGGGTATAGGTGAAAAACTGTGATTCCGGGGCATTCTCCGTAATGTCCATTTTCTTAATTAATACGAGGGCATCATCTATGCCACTTTGGCTGCCATACAGCCAGATAGTTTTTTGTGCACTGCCTACATTCATTATGTCAACATCATAATATAGTCTGCCAATTACCGGCGCCAGAGAGTCATATGTCAGATTGTTCATTTTGTGGGACACCATCTTGTAAAAGGAACCGGCGCTTTCGGGGATATCAACGATCGAAGCCAGCTTTGTGACATCCTTGTGCGCCTGTTCGGAACCGTTAATCCATATTACCTCTGAATTCGTATCAACCCTGAGTGTCTGTACATCCAGTCCCAGATCCTTTATCAGCTTTTCAAGCCGTTCTGAGGTAATGTAAGTAAGATGAAAGGGCTTAAGGTTTATCTGGGACGATAAAATCACGCCATCAAAGTTTTCAGCCCGGTCAAGAGTTTTTATAACCGAGGACACCTTAGCAAGCGCCTGGGGCGTACCCTGTGCCCACAGGTTTCTTTTACTGTCACCAAGTACAATTTTTTTGACCGGTACATCAAGCAAATCAATATAGCCACTCAACTCCTCAGCCGTAATATAATTCAGCTTGAACTGCGTGAGCGCCATTTGATTGAAAAAATCCTTTTGCAGCTTTTCATTGCTGCCTACAATTATAACGTTGCCGCTTACAAGATAGCCTAGCTGTCCATCTGTGACCGTGGTGCTCTGAAGCAGTAATTCCAGTGCATCTATCGGTTTTACATCCTTTATGCCGAATGTTACTCTGATAGGCTCCTCCAGATAGATAATGCTGGTGTCCATACTTATTGCTATAGCAGAAAGAACATCCCTTATATCGGCATTGACCATATTTATTGATACAAGGCCTCCGTCACCTGTCACGCCAACGGCGGTATTCGCAGCTTTTGACTGCTCAGCATATATATTTACACTCAGTGATAGTATATAAATAATTGCTATAACAAAAATCAAAGGCTTCTTAAACGATCTACAAGCTTTGCCTTTGCCGGCTCCGAACATAATATCCCCCCTAAAACAAAATAAGATTAGCTCACTAAAATACTAGTCCAAGTAAAGCTCTATATCTTTATCATTGTCTTTGAGTATGACCTTGTCATAGGAAATACTGCCGACAATCAACCCATTATCAAGAGTCTCATCTTCCTCAACAATAAGAGTTTTCCCGCCAAACTCTAAAACGGCCATGCTGCTGTCATCTCCGAGCAGGATTCCCGTAAGCTTGATAGGGCCGCTAAAGGGATTTTTCATGGAGCTGTCAGCCCCCTTTGCTTGCCCGGATTCATCTGTCGCTATGTCAGATTGATTCGCTCCTTCCAGCCCTGTTTCCCTTTCTGTCTGGGGCAGCACTTCCACCGGATTCCCCGTCATTTCCGCAGGGGCATTTTCAATCAGCGCAGGAACTACCTTATCTACCTTTTCTCCTCCCATGCCGGAGTAAATTATTATAACCACAACAATAAGAACAATAAGCACCGGAACAGAAATAGCCAGCGTTTTGTTCTCGCTCAGAAATCTTTTGAAGTTGCTTATGTGTGTTCCATTATCTGACATGTGTGAGCCTTTCCTTTCAACACAAAAATACATACCTATATGATATATTATATAAGGATAATTTTCTACATAATTCTACACTAATCAATATCGGTAAAGTTTGCTAAAAGAGCCAGCAGTTTAGCTTGCTGGCTCTTAAAAGCTCAAATTTTACAGCCTGAAATCATACTTTGCTTGAAATATAACTGCAACCGCTTCCTTGGTCGATTAATTGATTAATTGATTGATTAGTCCTCTTCGCCGTCACGGTAATGCGTGACCGGCTTCGCCGCATGTTACATGGGCCGCTGCTGACCCTGTGGCAGCTTTAATTGTGTATGTACCGTCGCTCGGACATACAGGCTCGCTGGCTAAATAATCAGGAACAAGAGCAGCAACACTTGCTGGATCATTTCCCTTCTCATACTTGTACAGCTGTATTGCCCCATTAATGGTTCTCAAATTTGCAAGACAGGCATTTTTCTTAGCAGTCTCCAGCGAATTTTTGTACACCGGAATTGCTATGACCACCAAAATACCGATGATTGCCACAACAACCATTAACTCTACAAGCGTAAATCCCTTTCTGCTCTTCCCCTTCATGAATAATTTGAACATTTTCATTCTCCTCCGTAATTAAATAGTTCTCATTTACATAAAATAACCCTAATTTGATTATACATATAAAAAGTCATTTGTAAACACTTATCTTGCAATATATTGTAAATACGCATCGAAAATTGTTGCAATTAAAAAAAATGTCAACAATCTCGACATTTTTCAGTGTGTTTAGCTTTTTATTTAATTACATAATCACTCTAATACTCATAAACCATTGAATACTGAGCTTGACTCTTTTCCATGCTATATTTCTTGCCCGCTGCTTTCATTTGAGAATCGTAGCTTGTATCAACTATAATCCATTCGCCGCTTTTGCTGTCATAAATTTCATTCCAGGCGTGATAGCCCTTTACTAGAGTTGAATAACCCTTTATCAGCTTGGTAGGTATCCCCAGACTCCTGAGCATCGCCGCCAGAGTGACCGAGAAATCATAGCATATACCCTTTCCGCAGGCAAGAGTCTCATCAATATCCGGAAGGTAGGTTGTGGGTAATTTATCA
>CAYOKA010000241.1:0-2869 GCA_964404395.1 uncultured Oscillospiraceae bacterium
TGCTGCTGATACCGGTTTTCCCGGTGCCAAAACTGATGGGTATGGTATTTGTTATACAGGCCGCGATGCCTACAATAACCAGCACATCCGTTTTAGCAAGAGAGTATGGTTCGGATTATCAGTTTGCTACTGTTATGACTACAGTTACAACAGCAGCAAGCCTGATTGCAATACCATTTTACATGTGGTTTATGCAGTATCTTTAATGTGTAATACAGAACGTTTGGAAGCGAGGGATAAATAATAACCTTGCTTCCGCTTATGACATATCCAGATTTCTAGCAAGTCTTTCCATTTTTTTGTTTTTGGCAGATTCGTCGTAATTCTCTCCTTCAACGATCTTAGAGCCGATGTGGGCTTTTTCCATAACCATATCCATGAGTCTACTTCTAATCTCTTTTGTTGTTTCCTCGAGATCGAAGTAGTGTTTAATACTTTCTAGTACCGAGGGTCTTTCCAAGTCCTCTAGATCAATGCTTTTAGACTTGGTGGAAGATTTTAGTATAAACTGACCTTTAAAATGGTATTCATCCTCTGTGATGTCCAAACTGGATAGTAGTAGCTGATCCATTTTCATGGTAATACCTCCTTACGTTATATTAAATGTTAATGATGTGATTTATATAGTTACCCACAAAATTGAGCTCGTAACAAATAATTGTGACATAGACGTATCAATGAAGTGGCAAAAACGTAGCAAGGACGTAACACAGAAGCGTTATTTGAGCCAGAAGAATTATACTATATTTATTTTAACACAAATAGCAAATAAGTAAAGTTTTGAGAAAATCATTTTTACATTTAATATCTTGCATTAACTATTGACCTTATGCTATAATAACCACTGTCACAAATATTGCGGGATTGTGTAATGGTAGCACAACTGACTCTGGATCAGTCTGTGAGGGTTCAAATCCTTCTCCCGCAGCCATCTACAGAAAACCCGCTAAAATAGCGGGTTTTCGCATGCAACTAACACAAATTGTTATTTGGTTTCTTCAGTGAATGCACAATATTCGTTTTGGGTGACACCCCACTCTTTTAGTTTCTCTTGGGTACCAATCCACACCGGAGCAGACATAGGTACTATGGGAAAGAATTGTTCTACATCGGAGTTGACCATTCGGATACATCCATGAGATACATTTTCTCCGATTGAGTATGGACTGTTGTTGCCATGAATTCCAAGCGTACTACCACCTTTGTAGGAAATGCCGAGCCACCTGTACCCAAGTGGGTTCTCCGGGACACCGCCTTTTACAGGCTTCGCATAACCGCCTCCGCCCCAGGAAGGATTAACGACCTTACTGACTACTGTAAATTTACCGTTTGGCGTTAGGGAGGGTGGATTTCCTATAGCTATGGGGTGTTTTTGCAATACCTGTTTATTTTCATATAGTGTTAGTATTCTTTTTGATTTATTGATAGTAATCCATTTACCACTGACAGGAGCTGACTCAACAAAATCTTCGCAAACTATATTGCCTGTTTCAAGTAATATTGCTATGGCAGAAATGTATTTATCATCCCAATTACCATTCACAGTCAGATTGCAGCTACTTTGAAATCTTAGTATGGCGTTCCTGAGATTCAATTTTGCATCCTTGCTATCTTCTTTGTAGAATCCCAGTTTTTTCAACTCTGCTTCATAGTCGAAATTTTTAATGTCAACTGCCAATAATTCTCCACAGTGGTCTTGAATGGCAGTCGAATCAGCCATTTGGACAGGTCGTTCAGCAGGGAATTCAATAATTTGCCCAAGTTCTACCTCCGAAAGATGTGACGGCAAATGGTCCTGAATTGTTTCTACGCTAACCTGTGTGCTAAGAATTTGCATCTGCGTGCATACTTCCCGGAAAAGGAGCTGCTCCGATGCTTCAGACATGTCAGACTTATATAAAGAAAGAAGCATACAAAGTAATGTAATAATTTGTAGCATTGCAACCCTCCAACTGTAAATATATATGAGCGGAGGAAAGCAATATGACTGAATTCTTAAAAAAGAGTTGTGAAAAGCCCCAGAACGGAAATACAGAGCCCATATCGGGCTCTGCATTATCGCACTTTAGATTAATCCGGGTCAAACAAAAGAGAATCGTTTGTTTAGTCATTGCTTGCTAAACGAGTAAGTTTATTATACTAGTACAAATTTCCTATGTCAACATGTATATGGTCCTGTTTTTGCATGTAAATTGGGAGGCATGCGGACAATAAAAGATACAATAATTGTTTTCAATTAAAAAATTGCATGCTATAATAAGTTGACTAGAGGGAAACACTTGGAAGAAGGGTGTATTAGCCACTCATTGTCTTTACTGCGATATACATAATGCGCAATAAAGAGTGAAATATAATATTAAAGTATAGTTTTGGAGGTTTATAGTGTCGAACAGTAAACAGAAGCTAAAAGTAATACCGCTTGGCGGTTTGCAGGAGATTGGCAAGAACATTTATGTATTTGAGTATGGAGCTGATATTGTTGTTGTAGATTGCGGCCTGGCCTTTCCGGAGGATGAAATGCTGGGAATAGACTTGGTTATACCGGATATTTCATACCTGGTGAAGAATAAGGCGAAAATAAGAGGGATTGTGCTGACCCACGGGCATGAAGATCATATTGGAGGGGTACCATACTTACTAAAGGATATCAATGTGCCGGTATATGGGACCAGACTGACCCTTGGACTTTTAAAATGCAAGCTCGAGGAGCATGGGTTGCTTGCTACTACTAAGTTGGAAGATGTAGAAGCAGGGGAGACAATACAGCTGGGTGCTTTTAAAGTCGAATTTATTAGATCGAACCATAGTATAGCAGATTCAGTTTCACTCGCATTACATACACCTGTTGGTGTAGTAATTCACACATCGG
>CAYOKA010000242.1:0-2846 GCA_964404395.1 uncultured Oscillospiraceae bacterium
CGCAGGCTTGAAGGTAATTCATAGTGAAACGGTCGGAGCTACAAAGATATGTGCCATCTTCGATAAGCTTGACGATGAAAAGCTGAAAAAGCTGTCAAGCTATAATTTGGACATAACTCCAATACCGGTTCAGAAGTTATTTATCTATCTAACAAATAATTATTAGGAGGGAAGAGAAGTGAATAGACTTTCCAAATGTATATATTTTCAAAATAAGAACATGTTAAAAAGTATACTGATATTTATGTTCTACTATACTGCAATATATCTTTTTGTATTGCTATTACCAGTCATTTTTAGTGTATTGGGGACAGATGACAGAAATTTTAACTCCGGCTTTTATATGGGAGCCGCTATATTTGCCTTTGTATATGTAATAGCAACATATAAAGGAACCTTCAACTATCTGTTGCTGTTTGGGAACACAAGGAGAACCATATTTTTATCGTCTATTGTCACAAACACTGTCATGTCCATATTTTTGGCGGTCATATCAGCTGTGTCACCTTTTTTGGAAAAACCCCTTGTAAAGTTATTTGGCTATAATAGTATGGACTTTAAATTGCTTAATTTCATATATCCGGACAGTAACTGGGCATCTGAACTGCTTTTTTTAGCAACGCTATTTATTTTATTATTATCCTTTTCGATGCTGTACGGATCCTTAGCCTATAAGCTCGGCAAGGCCTTTGTGATTGTGTTCTGGGTAGCTTTTGGCATATCCTTCGTTTCTTTCCCAATAATTGCTGATATTTATAATTTAACCTTTATACTTAAAGCCATAGAGCTATTCTTTTGCTTTGGAGTTCCAAATGGAATCTTATTGGCTCCGGTTAACTTCATCCTATTGTCACTTATTTTTAACGCCTTAGCTTACCTGCTTTCAAGGCGCCAGCCTCAGGTTGAATAGGAGCAGTTACCACTTATAGAGAAGCTAATATTAAATGTATGGCAAGATAAATGAGGAGTATTTTACATTAAGAAGGTGGTTTTTGCACAAGCAGGGATATGGTTTAATCGGAAGCAGTGAGACAGCTCTCCTGCTTCCGAAGACCATTCTTAGTTCTTCATATTCTCTACAAGGTGTCTAAACACCCTCTCAAAGTGCTCATCATCGCTCTTTGAACGTTTCTTAATACTGGCTGTTCTACCGCCTGCACGGCGTACCTTCTGCCCTAGATGTCTTTCAAACAAAAGCCTGTCGATATTGTCATCTGAATAAACCAATCCATTTTGGTTGACAGCTTTCGCCTCTTTCCCCAGTGCCATTGCCGCTACACCATAGTCCTGTGTCACAACAATATCGCCGGCCTTAACAAGATTAATCAGTGCAATATCCACACTGTCTCTGGCTTTATCAACCGTAATAACAGTGCTGTATCCGTCCTCAAGCTCATGACTGGTATCAATCAGCATAGTTACCGGGATATTATGCAGTTTTGCTATCCTGACAATAACATCCTTCACAGGGCAGGCATCCGCATCAACTAATATCTGCATACACATAAGTTCCTTCCTAAATCACATAATTCCCGCTCACTTACTTGATCAAAGTAGCAGCTGCATTTTCTCTAAACTGCTTCACTTCATCCGTCAATTTATATTTGTTTTTCTTCAATACCTCCAGATAATCGCTGATTGCCTTCTTAAGCGGCGAATCCCCGCTCCCTTCGGCGGCTTTTGTGAGGCTTTCCTTCAGACTTGCATCCAGTACCTTTGTATCATAAGTAAAATGCGGTGTATTTGGCAACATGCTGTCATCAAAAATGAAATTAACATATTTCCTGTACAGTTCCTTTGCCTCGCTCAGCTTTTGCGATTGACCATATTTCAAAATAAATTGTTCCTGAGCAATCGCTCTGTTGAGCACCTCATCCCACCCGATGACCAGGCCGCCATCGCTTGCCGGCCTTTTGCCGGATTCGACCGCCATCGTTGAAAAAAAGCTATTCAGGTCTTCCGGCAGCTGTGCGCTAAAATCCTCATAAATACTGTAGTCGATTACAGGAAAAAAGCTTGCCTCGGCAGTGTGTGTCTTATATCCGTTACTTTTGGCATCCTCCAACACCTTGCGCAGAACCTCATTTTTTATTGACTCTATTTGTATTTCCCCTGTTTCAAAATCATAGACTTTATCTAATAATAAATCGCCCTGATCCGCTTCAAAATACCTGTCTGTCATCACCGAAAGGTCTTCCATTTGACGTTTTTCAAGCTTCAGCACGAAATCGGCTGCCTGCTCGGCCGATAGCTTATTGCCATTCTCTTTTATGTATACCAGCATTTCTGCAGGGCTTATCGTTACATCTTCCATGATTCTATTATAGTCAGAATCAGTCGCTTCTTCGTTTTTATTCCCGTCAACGTTCGTATCATTTCCGGGTAAATCAGTATTATTGCCTTCACCTTTGCCTTCCGAACCATTTGTCTCGATAGTGCTTTGGCCAGTGCCGCTTTGAGCTGTTCCTTCCTGTCCTATCTCTGCCTGTTGTGCACATGCCGACAGTGCCATAGTTATCAGCATAATCGCCAACAGAATACTAATCCATTTCTTCATAATTAACTAACCTCCGATATAATTTTGTCTTCCTTCATGTTGTCCTTCCATGTATTAGACGCGTCGGAGTGCAGATGCGTTCCTGTCAATCTCATACAATAGACCATTTCATGGGTTAACATAACCTTAAATTAATGACCTTATGTACTGCTCTATAATTTCTTTGAGTAAATAACAATGTCGTCCCGCTTTTCCCATCCGATCGATTTCCAGAATTCTTTCCCAGGTTCATTATCAGCGAAAACAAAAATATGGCACTTGTCAATCCCAGCATCATGCAAATTACGCA
>CAYOKA010000243.1:0-2762 GCA_964404395.1 uncultured Oscillospiraceae bacterium
TACATGAAATCAGGGAAATATCAGATATCAGCCCTGATACGCTGGCTCGTAAGCTTAAGATACCACTGGATACATACCTGAAGTATGAAAACGCACAGGAAGGCGTCCCTATTAGTACCTTATATGAAATAGCGGGTATACTGGGTGTGGAAATGACAGAGCTACTTACAGGTTCATCGCCGCGCCTTCATAATTATTCCTATACAAAAGCTGGAGAAGCTCCTTATATTGAGCGCTTTACAGGGTATCGTTTTCAGAGTCCCGCATACAACTTTGCTAACAAAAAAATCGAACCGCTGCTGGTCACCATCGACCCTGAGGAAAATAAGAAGATGTCACTGGTGACGCATTCAGGACAAGAATTCAACTACGTTCTGGAGGGTCGTATCAAGATCATCCTTGGAGAAAATGAGATTATTATGTCCCCGGGTGATTCCATCTATTTTGACCCAACCATTCCTCACGGCCAGGCAGCCGTTAATGGTGAATCCGGAAAATTTCTAACTGTTATACTGCATGATAAAGGAGACCCGATAAATGATTGAAAAGTTTCTGCCAAGGAGGCATTTTGATTCCTACGAGGATTTTAAAGCTAATTACAAGGTTAACCTGCCGGAAAATTTTAATTTTGCTTATGATGTTGTAGATGCATGGGCTGCTGAGGAGCCGCACAGAACAGCTATGGTATGGTGTAATGATGACGCCGAGGAAAGAATCTTCAGCTTCGATGACATGAAGCAGCTCAGCGATAAAGCTGCCAACCTTTTTGTCAGCCACGACATAAAAAAGGGAGACGTGGTCTTGCTGATGCTGAAAAGGCGTTGGCATTACTGGGTTTGCACACTGGCATTGGAAAAAATCGGCGCAATATCCATACCCGCCACAGTGCAGCTAACTAAAAAAGATATTGTTTATAGAAATAATGCCGCTTCGGTGAAAATGATTGTTTCCGTCTCTGACCATGAAATTGTTTCATTCGTGGAAGAGGCTATGGATGAATCGCCTACTGTTAAGTGTAAGGCTCTCGTGGGCTGTGTCCGGGATGGCTGGCTGAATTTTGACGACGAGCTGGAAAAAGCCTCTGCCGGTTGGACAAGGCCTACCGGTGCGGCGGCTGCAGGTGGTTACGACAACATGCTTATGTATTTTACATCCGGCACCACGGGAATGCCAAAAATCGTGTTACACGACTTCTATCATCCCATCGGACATATCGTGACCGCTCACTATTGGCAACGTCTGGGC
Source organism: uncultured Oscillospiraceae bacterium (assembly GCA_964404395.1). Classification (GTDB taxonomy): domain Bacteria; phylum Bacillota; class Clostridia; order Acetivibrionales; family DTU013; genus JAAYBT01. The sequence continues at coordinate 1,246 of CAYOKA010000243.1, forward strand.
GGGGACGAGCTTCATCTGACGGTTTCAGAATCGGGCTGGGCCAAATGTGGCTGGGGTAAAATATATGGACAATGGATCTGCGGTGTTGCGCTCTTTGTCTATGATATGGAAAAATTTGTACCTGATAAGCTGCTGCATATGATAGCGAAATATAGGGTCACATCCTTTTGCGCCCCGCCTACCATTTACCGCTTTTTGATAAAGGAAGATCTGTCACAATATGATCTGTCCAGCATTAAAATGGCCTGTACGGCAGGTGAGCCACTGAATCCCGAGGTTTATAACCAGTTCAAGAAATCTACGGGTCTTAATATCATTGAGGGCTTTGGCCAGACGGAGACTACTGTACTTTGCGCCAACTTTGAATGGATTACTCCAAAACCGGGATCGATGGGAAAGCCTTCGCCCCTATATGACATAGATATCGTCAACGATAGCGGCAAAACATGTCCTGCAGGCGTCGAAGGGAAAATTGTCATAAAAAATCTGGATAAAGGCTTGCCTCCGGGACTCTTTAGAGGATATTACAGGGACGAGAAAGCCACATCAAAGGTGTGGAATAATGGAATCTATAACACGGGTGACATGGCCTGGCGCGATGAGGATGGATACTTCTGGTTTGTCGGCAGATCCGATGATGTAATCAAGTGCTCCGGCTACAGGATTGGTCCCTTCGAGGTGGAAAGTGCCCTCATGGAGCATCCCTCTGTTTTGGAATGTGCTGTTACTGCAGTTCCTGACCCTGTAAGAGGGCAGGTGGTCAAGGCCACCATTATACTTGCAAAGGGATGGAGCGGCAGCGATGCACTGGTCAAGGAATTGCAAAACTACGTCAAGAAGGTCACCGCACCATATAAGTACCCCCGGATTATCGAATTTGTGGATGAACTTCCCAAAACAATAAGCGGAAAGATCAAGAGAAAAGAGATTAGGGAAAGACAGTAAGTATAAAGGTCCATACCTTTTCCCGGGAGTTTCCCCAATAATGCATCTCTGTTGAAACAGACCGGGGACAAAAGGATGTATCGTCAAGGATGTCAAGGGTCTTCGATGAACGAGCAAAAACCGATCGCCCTTGACATCCGCCAACATTGTGCGTTAGATTTCGCAATATACAAATTTCAAGAGATGAGAATCTAACTTAGAATACTGAAAATATTGTCTTGACAATACTTATGCCTCTGTTGATCTATATAAATGTGTTGTGAAATATCCAAATAGTACCATAACAAGATTGATACTTTTTATGATATAAGAGGTTATATTGAAATCAACCTGCACTCGTGACTTTCACCCGTTAGATTGCGCCCATGCCGGGCACACCATAAAAAACAGGCTGTGAGTTCAATTCTGCAGCCTGCCGTCTCTTACTGTGTTCACCATTAGTTATTCTGTCTTGATGGCCTCCAGAGCGCTGAGCTTCATGGCACGTCTGGCAGGCATAAAGCCTGAAACAAGTCCCACCAACGTAGCAAAGCCAAGAGCTGCTAGTGCAAGCCATAAAGGTATTACAGAGA
>CAYOKA010000244.1:0-2681 GCA_964404395.1 uncultured Oscillospiraceae bacterium
TTTTTAACTATAACCTAGTAGTCATATTCATAATGACTTCAGGCACGATAATTAAGCAGACATACCAGCGTTACTTCAAAGATTTTGGTTTTGCTCCATGGAACGAATTGCAGCAGGAAATGTTTGAAAAAAATGACTTTTTGTCATTCTGGTGTAAAAGGGATTACAAAAGTCATTCTCAAAATGACCATTAGGATATAGGTTTTTTCTCCCAATGAAACTAGAATAAGAACAGGTGTTATCTAATGCTAAGGGAGGCCAAAATGGTAGTGCCGTGTTACATTGGCTTTAAACGATATGGAGAAGAAATGCAGTTTGTAGAGATGATATTGAATGAAAACGAGAGGGTAGTGGCCAGACCCGGGACAATAATGTATAAGGACGGGAAGATAGGCATGGCAACGTTAATTGGGGCCGGAAGTGGAACCGATGAAGGCTTCTTTATAGGGGAAGGCTTGTCGATGATTATGTTTTCCAACCTTGCTTGTGATAAGGCATCGATTGCGTTTTCTGCTTCCTATCCGGGCAGTATCGTCTCAATCGACCTGGCCGAATATGGAGGAAGCCTGATATGTCAAAAAAATGCTTTTTTATGTGCGGCCAAGGTTTCGTCGTTTAAGGTGTATCTGCAAGAACAAATGGGAGAAAGTTATTCCGAAGACAAAGAGGATATTATGCTGAGACTGGAAGGCAACGGAGTGATCTTTTTGCATGCGGCAGGGACCGGTATCAAAAAGAATCTGCAGGCAGGTCATAGTTTGGAACTGGAGACAGGCTGTCTTGTTGCAATGACAACCGGTATTGACTATCGTGTTCGGCATGCAAAGAATAATCATCCCGGAATATCCGCGGGAAGCGGCGTAGCTTTGGCAACGCTTAAAGGTCCCGGCTCTGTTTGGGTACAGTCCATTTCCTTTAGTAAAATGGCAGATGAGATTTGTAAGGCAGCCTGCGGCGGAAACAAAGAGCAAACCAAAGACATTCACAATCCGTTTGATGGAATGTCAGAACTTGCGCACTTGTTTGACCGGGATCAAACATGAAGAAGCGGTTGCAAGTTTCGGTAATGGGAAACATATGACATTTTAGATGAAAGAAAGGAGTGGATTGAATTGAAAAACAAAAGTATTTCAATGATTATCCTATTGGTAGTATTGTTGGTTTTTTCAGTTGGATGTACAGGGAAAGAGGCAGCGAGCATAACAGAAGCACCGAAAGAGGTGGCGACTACAACTCAAAGTAAGACGGACAATATAGCCGAAGAAGAAACAAAGCAAGACAAACAGGAGACGGAACCTGCCCAAACAGAAGCGGAAGCACAGAAAACAGAAAAAGCACAGAGCACGGAAAAACAAGAATCGGAAGATATAACAACTGCACTGGATCCATCCTTGAAGGATAAAGCGCTGGTTGATTCGCTCAAAGGGGATAGACCCAAAACCATGAAAATGGAAAGTGAAATGATCGCCTATGGTATGACATCCCAGATTCTCACCTATTATGATGACAGCAAAACAAGAACAGAAACCTCTATCCCACAGGCAGGGAAAAGTATTAGTATCTTTTTGGAGGATGAAGGGGTTATGTATAGCTATGTTGAGGGGGATTCAGATGGAACAAAAATGATTGGCGCAAACAGTGATCTCGCAGAGGAGATGGGTCTAAGGATTGATAACACTGATCTTTTAGCGGCACTTGTCGAGGGTTCTTCGGAAGCTTTGTCTGCAAGGGTTGAAACGCTAAATGGTGAAGAGGTGGTTTACATTGAAGCGACTGAGTTGGATGATGAAGTGGGAGAAGTTTTTGTACAAATGTGGTATTCGGTCAAATATAACACCCCTATGAAGTATAAGATGAGCATCGGTGAAAAAACGATGATGGAACTAATCGTGACGCATGTTGAGAGAGATGTCACTCTCGACAAATCGCTGTTTCTGCCGCCGGACAATGTAAATTTCATGGAAATGGATGCGGAAGCGATGATGAATGACTGGTAAATTAATTTTATTAATATCACTATATATGAGGAGGATTACCATGAAGAAAATTTTGGGATGTATGATCGTTTTTGCCTTGTTGCTGACGATGTCTATGACGACCTTTGCAGACAGTGAAAGCGACAGCATTGTATCTGCTGCAAACAGCGCAAGCTTTGTTGTCAAGAATGACGGCTCTCTATGGAGCTGGGGGCTGGATTTTGTTGGAAATGGTCAAGGTTATGACGGGCTCGAGTGGAAGCCGGTTAGGATACTGGATAACGTAAGAAGTGTTTCTGCTGGAGGATATCAACGAGCTGCCGTAAAAAAAGACAATACATTATGGGTGTGGGGCAGTATGTCGGGATATTACAATGGTGAGCAGGTGCCTAGCTACACAAAGCCTGTAAAAGCTTTGGATGATGTGGAGATGGTATCGGTTTGTGCTGACTTTATGATTATACTGAAAACAGATGACTCTGTGTGGGTGAATAACTTCTTATTAGGGGATGGCACACAAAACCGTTCCGAAGGTTTTGTAAAGGTAATGGATGACTGCAAGTATGTTTCAGCAGGTACTGGCGATAATGCCTATTTCATTAAAAATGATGATACCTTATGGGGCTGGGGTCTGAATCGCTATGCCGAGATGGGGAATCGTGACACCGAAAGCATATACACACCCATTCAAATATTGGAGGATGT
>CAYOKA010000245.1:0-2677 GCA_964404395.1 uncultured Oscillospiraceae bacterium
GCAACCCCTTATGATGCAAAAGGCTTGATGAATTCTGCACTTATGGGGACCGATCCGGTGGTGTTCTTCGAAAGCCAGAGGATTTACGATATAGGTGAGATGTTCCATAAGGAAGGCGTGCCGGAGGGCTATTACGAAGTAGCTATCGGTGAGCCGGACATCAAGAAGGAGGGAAAGGATATCACGATTCTTTCTATTGGTGCGACACTATACCGTGTTCTGGATGCAGCAAAGATACTCGAAGAGAAGCATGGAATATCTGCGGAAATTATCGATGCCAGATCAATTGTTCCTTTCAACTATGACAAGGTAATAGAGTCCGTAAGGAAAACAGGTAAAATCGTACTTTCCAGCGATGCGTGCGAGCGTGGCTCCCATTTGAAGGATATGGCGCAGACAATAAGCGAGCTTGCATTTGACTATCTGGATGCTCCGCCGGTAGTGGTTGGTTCGAAAAACTGGATTACTCCCGCCCATGAGCTGGAGGACTACTTCTTCCCACAGCCCGAATGGATCATTGATGCTATCCATGAGAAGATCATGCCACTGAAGGGTCATGTTGTAAAGAACAGCTTTACCGCAAGTGAACAGAAAAGGACAAATAGGCTGGGCGTGTAAGTTATTGGCAAAGCTGCCACCTTGTAGTTCATAAGAAATAAAGGAGATTACTGATAAATGTCGAACTAATCTGTATTATTCTTTATGAGGAGTTTATTATGAAAAAAAATGTGAGAATGGTGGCCGGGTTATGTCTTCTGCTAATGTTTACTCTATTTTTGACCGGATGTATAAGTATTGAAATGAAGGTCAACAAAAATGGCTCATGCGATCTTAAATACGAAATAAGAATCGAGGGCATGGGCATCGACGCAGGTGAAGTGAAGGATCAGCTCGAAACCAGCATTGATGAGGCTAATAAGTACGCAGGGAAAAAGGTTGTAAAACTAAAAAGCTTCAAAGAGAAGGACGGCGTTATTACCGCAAACATCAGTGCCACAAATATTTCCGACATGGACGATGGAGCTTTCTTCGGTAAGCTTTCTGATTTTAAGAAAGAATTTCCGGATGAATTGGGTAATCTGAAAGAAGCTAAAACGGACAAAAATATAGAGAAAAACGCCATCAAGGGAGCCAGTAAGCTTAATGTTGTAAGGGCATCAGGGATTGCCTCTGGCGGTGAATTGTCGGAATTCAAGGTAATACTCCCCGGCGCTGTGAAGTATGTGTCGACAAATGTAGCCTTGATTGATAATAATACTGTCAGGATAAATGGCGGCTACGGCGTTATCATATATCAGAGAAGTGGCGGAGCGGGATGGCTCGCTTATGTGCTTGCTATTGCCTTAATTGTTGTGGTATCAATGGCGGTTATAAAGAATAAGGGCAAGAACAAAGCTTCCACGGCTACTACAGCAGCGCCGATATTTGGGGCAGCACCAGCAGCACCGTCAGCACCAGCAGCACCTGGAACGCCAGCAGCGCCGTCTGCTACAATGGCCGCAGATAACACGAATGTTATCCATTGCCCTCATTGCGGCGCCAAGCTCAAGAGTGGTGCAGTTTTCTGTTCTGCTTGCGGTGGAAGGGTTTCACAATAGGAAGATATAAGGACAAAGAATAATGAAGTCGTGGATTACAAGCACGAATTACTGATTAAGTATTTTGGGTTATGTAAAGTTTTTTATGGCCTATACTTGATTTAATAGTAGTATTGTGGTATATATATATCATCGATTTAGCGTGGTAAAGTGACATAATGATAATTCATTACCCGATTAAATTGGTCAAAATGATATTAGGGAGAGACAAACATGAAAAAGATAACAAAAATAATGTCCATGGTACTTGCCCTGGTCATGACTATGGCTTTGCTGGCGGGATGTACTTCGAATGCCGATTCTGATTACAAGTACATAAAGGATAAAGGCTCATTAATAATAGGTATTACCCAGTATCCTCCAATGAACTTTTATGATGGGGATGGCAAGCTTATCGGGTTTGATACTGAGTTTGCAGAGGCTGTCTGCGCCAAGCTCGGTATTAAGGCTGAATTCATCGAAATCAACTGGGACTCCAAGGAAATCGAGCTTAATGCAAAGAATATTGACTGCCTATGGAATGGAATGTGCATTACCGAAGAGCGCAAGGTGAATATGAGCATTTCCGACCCCTACATGAACAATGAGCAGGCTCTTGTAATGAAGGCAGACCGTGAGGATGAAATCATGAAGAGCGTTGACGGACTTATATTGACGGCTGAAGCCGGATCTACCGGTGAGGGTAAGGTCGACGGCTCCATTAAGGATGACGGTAGTGAAGATATATCTGCAAATGAGTACTTTGCCAACTGTAACTATGTTCCTTCTGATTCAATGGCTAAGGCCATGCTGGAGGTCAAATCAGGGACTGCTGATGTGGCTATTGTTGACGGTATTATTGCATTTTACAGTGTAGGCCCCGGTACAGATTATGAGGACTTAGTTGCTAACGCTGATATTAGTTTTGGGACTCAGAAGCTTGGTATTGCTTTCCGTAAGGGCAGCGATATGACTGCTAAGGTTAATGAAGCGGTCAAGGAAGTTATGGAAGAGGGAACATTCAAAACATTAGCGGAAAAATATGGGCTGGAAGATGCTCTTCTTAAATAATTACTGTACTAAAATAACAAGGAAGTTCT
>CAYOKA010000246.1:0-2671 GCA_964404395.1 uncultured Oscillospiraceae bacterium
TCTCCTTTGGCGATTATTTTAAGAAGGAAGCTATACCATGGGCCTGGGAGTTTTTTACTGCTGATTTAAAAATATCGACGGACAAGCTTTATGTGTCTATTTATGAAGATGATGATGAGGCCTATGAAATATGGAACAAGGATGTGGGACTTGCTCCCGAGCGGATTTTCAGAATGGGCAAGGAGGATAATTTCTGGGAACACGGTACAGGCCCCTGTGGCCCATGCTCTGAGATTTATTTTGACAGGGGTGCCGAGAATGGCTGCGGGAGTCCGGATTGCACAGTTGGCTGTGAATGTGACAGGTTTATTGAGGTTTGGAATCTGGTCTTTACCCAGTTCAACAAGGAAGAAGATGGGACATATTCCAAGCTGGAGAAAAAGAACATTGACACAGGCCTGGGTCTGGAGCGACTGGCTGTAGTTATGCAGGGAGTTAATAATCTTTTTGAGGTGGACACCATCAGGAACATATTGAATTATGTCTGTGAAATGGCGGGCGTTCAGTATGATGATGGGGGCGGGGCGACCGGAGTTTCCATAAGAGTTATTACCGATCACATCAGAAGTACGACTATGATGGTTTCCGATGGGATACTGCCATCCAATGAAGGCAGAGGCTATGTGCTCAGAAGGCTGCTGAGAAGAGCTGCACGCCATGGTAGATTACTTGGCATTAAAGAGGCCTTCCTTTATGATGTGGCCAAGGTTGTTATCAATGAATCCGGGCAAGCATATCCTGAACTGGAAGAGAAGGCCGACTACATTTGCAGGGTTATTAAGATAGAAGAGGAACGCTTTGCGGCCACTATTGATCAGGGCTTGATGATTCTGAATGATTTTATTGCCCAGGTCAAGGCTTCAAAGGGCAAGGAGCTGCCCGGAGATATGGCCTTCAAGCTGCACGACACATACGGCTTCCCGCTGGATCTGACAAGGGAGATTGCAGGCGAAGAAGGGCTGACAATAGATGAGGACGGCTTTAAGGCGGAGATGAGTGAGCAGAAGAGGATGGCTCGGGAAGCATTAAAAAGCAAAACAGCTTCAGCCTGGGGGCAGGATTTGACGGCGGGGCTGGACAAGAGCCTGAAGACTGAGTTTACAGGCTATGATAGCTATGAAAGCGAAGCCGAGCTTTTATATATTATTCTTGAAGGTGCTCATGTGGATAATGCCCAGCAGGGTGATGAGGTCACGCTGATACTTGACAGAACGCCCTTTTATGCGGAGAGCGGCGGACAGGTGTCAGACACGGGCACTATTCGGACAAAGACCGGGTCTGTGAGGGTGAAGGATTGCCGCAGGACCGCTGAGGGGCTATTCCTGCATTCGGGCACAGTTGAGGAGGGCATTATAGAGAAGGGCACATTGGCCAGGGCTTCCATTGATGTGGAGAGAAGGATCGCAACGGCCAGAAATCATACTACGACCCACCTGCTGCAAAAGGCACTGAGAAATGTTCTGGGCGAGCATGTGACGCAGGCCGGTTCCTATGTGGATTCGGCAAGGATTCGTTTCGATTTTCACCACTTTTCTCCGATGACCGGGGAAGAAATCAGACGGGTGGAGATGGAAGTTAACAAGAAAATTCTGGAGAATTTACTTGTAAATACACGGGAAATGCCTGTGGATGAAGCGAAGAAGATAGGGGCGCTAGCTCTTTTCGGTGAAAAGTACGCAGATGTTGTACGGGTTGTGCAGGCGGGAGATTACAGCACTGAGCTTTGCGGCGGCACGCATCTTAAGCAGACGGCGCAGGCGGGGTTGGTGAAAATACTGGGCGAAAGTGGTGTGGCTGCCGGTGTCAGAAGGATTGAGGCGCTTACCGGGCAAAACGCTATTGAGTATTATTGCCAGAAGGAGGAACAGCTCAATGAGGTTGCAGGTGTATTGAAAACTGCGCCACAGGACATCCTTAGGAAGGCTGAGACTATCAGTGCCGACCTTAAGGCTGCTTTGAAGGAGATTGAGCAGTTGAAGGACAAGCTTGTCAGCGGTTCCTTTGACGAAGTTCTGGAGAAGGCCGAGGATGTGAACGGGTTTAAGGTCGTTACAGCCAGGTTCGATCAGCTGGATATGGAGGAGCTGCGCAATACCTGTGAGGCTCTTCGCAGTAAAATTGGCTCCGGCATTGTGGTGTTGGCTTCGGCCTACGGAGGAAAGGTCAGTTTTGTGGCAATGGCAACCAAGGATGCGGTAGAGCATGGTGCTCACTGCGGAAGTATTGTAAAGGAAGCCGCAAAGGTGGCGGGCGGAGGCGGAGGCGGACGTCCTGATATGGCTCAGGCCGGGGGCAAGGATACTTCGTTGATCGATAAGGCACTCAGCCGCGCACGAGAAGCTGCAAAGACGCAGATAAAGTAATGGGACGGGGGGATTAGCAATGGCGGATTGTATATTTTGTAAAATTATTAATCGGCAGATTCCATCCACGATTGTATATGAGGATGAGAAGGTGCTGGCATTCAAGGACATAAACCCGGTTGCCCCGGTACATGTGGTTATCATTCCAAAGCTTCATATTGCGAATGTCAATGAGCTTACGGACGATAATGCATCTGTGATGGGTGATATTCATCTGGCGGCGCAAAAAATTGCCGAGGAGCTTGATATTGCCGATAAGGGCTACAGGCTTATCAACAACTGCGGGAAGGATGCGGGGCAGACAGTAT
>CAYOKA010000247.1:0-2640 GCA_964404395.1 uncultured Oscillospiraceae bacterium
GATTCAGTTTCACTCGCATTACATACACCTGTTGGTGTAGTAATTCACACATCGGATTTTAAGATTGACTACACTCCGATAAAGGGCGAACCGATGGATTTGTCAAAGTTTGCTGAACTGGGTAAGAAGGGAGTACTACTCCTAACGTGTGATAGTACAAATGCGGAACGCCCAGGCTATACTATGTCGGAGAGAACTGTAGGAGAGACCTTCGATGAGATATTTGTCAATGCAAAAAGCAGGATCCTTGTTGCAAGCTTTGCATCGAATGTCCACAGAATACAGCAGGTTATTAATGCTGCGTATAAATTTGGCAGGAAGGTAGTTGTAATTGGCAGGAGCATGGTAAATGTTGTGAATATTGCAACAGAGCTGGGATATCTAGAAGTACCCAAAGGCACGATTGTGGATATTGACTTAATTGATAACTACCCTCCTGAGAAGATGGTCATTCTTACTACAGGAAGCCAGGGTGAACCCATGGCAGCGTTATCAAGGATGGCGGCTTCGGAACACAAAAAGGTAGATATCATGCCAGGAGATCTGGTCATTATTTCCGCGTCTCCGATACCGGGCAATGAGAAACCTATTATCAAGGTCATCAATGAGCTTTTCCAAAAAGGGGCAGACGTCATATATGAATCCTTGGCTGATGTACATGTGTCGGGTCATGCCTGCCAGGAAGAACTGAAAATTATATATAACCTGGTCAACCCAAGGTTTTTCTTGCCTGTCCATGGTGAATATAGACACCTTCAGCAGCATGCTAATCTTATAAGGAAGCTTGGAACGCCTAAAGAGAACATATTTTTGATGGAGAATGGGAATGTCTTGGAGTTAGATCAAACAACGGCAAAAATCAACGGCTCGGTTTCATCGGGCAGAGTGCTTGTTGACGGGCTTGGTGTCGGCGACGTGGGGACTATTGTTCTGAGAGACAGAAAGCTTCTGTCCCAGGATGGATTGATTGTTGTAGTCATTACTACTGAGAAGGAATCGGGTCAAATAATTGCAGGCCCCGATATTATTTCAAGAGGATTTGTATATGTCAAGGAGTCTGAGGATCTAATTGAGAATGCTCGTGAAGTCATCAAAAAAACCTTAGCAAAATGTGAAAATAAGAATAAGGGTGATTGGCCGGCTAAGAAGGGCTTAATAAAGAGTGATCTGAGAAATTATCTCTTTGAGAAAACTAAACGCAAACCTATGATTCTGCCAATTATCATGGAGATTTAACAGGGTAACAGAAAAAGGGCGCCGATTTTTAGTTTGATTTGAAGTCAGCGCCCTTTGAAGGGTAATATTTGTTATTTTATTATGATTTTGTGGTAGGTCTTCTTGCCTTTTTTAATAATTAGCTCACCTTTGTCAAACAAATCATTATAAACTATATAGTCAATTGTTGCCACAGGAGCATCTTCGATATAAATACCGCCCTGCTGTACAAGCCTTCTGGCTTCGCCTTTTGAAGGCACTAATCCAGTTTTGAGCAAAAGATCAAGGATGTTGATCCCGGCTTCGGCTTCATGCATAGTTAATTCGGTTGTGGGCAGGTTGCTGGTATTGCCGCCGCCCCCGAAAAGTGCTTCGGTCAGTTGCTTTGCCTTGTCAGCTTCATTTGCGCCGTGCACCAGCTTTGTGACCTCATAGGCCAACACCTTTTTTGCCTCATTTATTTGCTCGTTTTTTAGCTCTGCTAGGCGGCTGATTTCATCCATGGGCAGGAAGGTCAGCAGCTTCAGGCACTTTATCACATCCGCATCATCAACGTTTCTCCAATACTGATAGAAATCATAAGGAGATGTTTTTTCGGCATCAAGCCAAAGGGCACCTTTCTCGGTTTTACCCATTTTTTTACCTTCACTGGTCGTGAGCAGCGTAAAGGTCATGCCGTAACATTCTTTGGCTACAGTACGCCTAACCAAATCAATACCTCCGAGAATGTTGGACCACTGGTCATCTCCACCAAGCTGCATACGGCAGCCGAATTTCTGATTTAAGACAAGAAAGTCATAGCTTTGCATGAGCATATAATTAAATTCAATAAAGGTAAGACCCTTTTCCATTCTTGACTTAAAGCACTCTGCTGTAAGCATCCTGTTTACTGAGAAGTGGACACCGACATCTCTGAGAAAATCGATGTAGTTTAGCTTCAGTAGCCAGTCAGAGTTGTCAACCATTAGAGCTCTGCCATCTGTAAAATCAATAAATCTTGAAAGCTGTGCCTTAAATCTATCTGAATTATGGCGGATAGTTTCCGGCGTCATCATCTTTCGCATATCCGACCTGCCTGAAGGGTCGCCAACCATTGCCGTACCTCCGCCAATGAGTGCGATGGGCTTATGGCCTGCCCTTTGCATATGTGCCATGACCATCATCTGTAGGAAATGCCCCACATGTAGACTGTCGGCAGTGGGATCGAAACCAATATAGAAAGTCACACTCTCATTTTCAAGAAGATCCTTTATTTCTTTCTCATGGGTAAGCTGGGCTATAAAGCCCCTTTCTTCAAGCGTGTTAAAAACGTTGTTTGACATTATTTTTACCTCTTGTTTTTTTGTGTATTCTATCATACCAACCGGTACAATTCAAGGCGTATTGGCCGTGTAAAAGCCTTATCTAAACAAAAAGGGACTTAAT
>CAYOKA010000248.1:0-2579 GCA_964404395.1 uncultured Oscillospiraceae bacterium
TTTATTGTGAAACCTTTCCAGCCGGAGAGAGTTGTAGAGGCTGTTAAGAAGGTATTGGGCTGATATTTCGGTCTAAAAATGGGGTAATAAAAATGGAATCAGTACTGAAAGCTACGCTTTACCTGGTGGGCTTTTGCTCATTGCTTTTTCTCGCTTACGTTACGACAAAGTATATAGCCCGCAGACAGAGCAACGCAATGAAAAGTAAAAACATCAACATTGTTGAGACAGTGATGCTCAGTACAGATAAGCGTTTACATCTGGTTAAGGCAGGAAGAGATTACCTACTTATCGCATCAACCTCCAAGTCAGTTGAATTCCTGTCAAAGGTGGATTTGGAGGAAGCTATTGAACAGGAAGCTATCCCGGTTAACAAAGAAAATCCTTTTGAGTTCAAGACATTATTCGAGAAGTATACCGATATGTATCGATCAAATAAAGCAAAGAACAAAACGAATAAAGAAAACAGTATTCCCCAGGATACAGATGAAAAGAAGGATTTTAAATCGAATCTCGGTAGACTTAAAAATATTTTAAACGCACACAAGGACAAAGAAAACGGGGATGACATTACAAATGAAAAATAGGCTAAGGGGTTTACAGGCAGTAATTGTTATTCTTATCATTGCTTTCTACAGTTTAAATGTCTATGCGGAACCGGTATTTCCTTTCAAGTTCGGCTTCAGCGTAGAACCGGCGAATTCGCCCCAGGAGGTTTCGTCAAGCATTCAGATTCTTCTGATTCTGACAATACTTACATTAGCACCCTCCATAATTATCATGTTGACCTCTTTTACTAGAATAATAATTGTGTTTTCATTTCTCAGAAATGCGATGGGTACACAGCAAATGCCGCCAAATCAAGTGTTGATTGGGCTTGCTTTGTTTTTGACCCTTTTTGTCATGACGCCGGTGATAGGCGATATCAAGACGGAGGCTTATGATCCATATGTTGCCGAAGAAATTACAATAGAGCAAGCGCTTGATGAATCGTCCAGGGTTATTAAGGGCTTTATGATTAAGCAGTTCGGTGATAACGAAAAGGATCTGGCCTTTTTCGCTAATCTGGCCAAAATTGAAACACCCATTGCGGCCATGGATTTGCCAATAAGTGTAGTTATTCCGGCCTTTATTATAAATGAGCTGACTATTGCATTCAAGATAGGATTTCTAATATATATTCCGTTTTTGATAATAGATATGGTCGTTGCAAGCACACTGATGGCTATGGGTATGATGATGCTTCCGCCTATTTTGATTTCTCTTCCGTTTAAGGTTTTATTGTTTATAATGGTTGATGGATGGAATTTGATTTCCAGAACACTGGTTACTTCGTTTATTACATAGAGAGAACTTGATCCAGTAAGGAGGGATTTTTGTGACTGAGGAAGCTGTTATTAGTATTGCACAAAATGCGTTGCTTACAGTCTTAACTGTGGCAGCTCCGTTGCTGGGAATTAGCCTTATTGTAGGGCTTGCGGTAAGTATATTTCAGGCAACAACACAGATACAGGAGCAGACACTGACCTTTATTCCCAAGATTGTGTCAGTTATTTTGGCCTTGGCAGTATTTGGCGCATGGATGCTTAGAACGCTTACGGAGTATACCAACGCTTTATATGATAGTATTTTGCAGTTCATAAGGTAGAGGAACACTCCTGCAAAGGAAAAAGGGAAGGGGGACACTCCTTCAGATACGGCTAAAAGGAATGTCCCCAATGCAGAGGAATGTCCCAATTAAGGGTAGAGGGGGGTTTATGTGGTGCAGATACCGGCAGGAATGATTATAAACGGAATTGACGCATTTCTGCTCGTATTTGTGAGGATGACCGGTCTGTTTGTGGTGGCTCCCATATTTGGAAGAAGAAACATTCCGACATATTTTAAGATTGGTTTTTCGTTTTTTTGTGCATTGATTATTATCAACACAACGGTGATACAAAGCATTAATTATCTTAACAGCATACCCGGATACGCACTGTTGATTATGAAAGAATTTCTGGTGGGGCTAGCTATAGGCTTTGTTGCGTATATGGCATATACAGCAATTTATATCGCAGGTGAGATTATTGATAGGCAGATAGGATTTGGTATTGCAAATGTACTAGATCCAATTAGCAATATTCAGGTGCCTTTGACCTCAAATATGTATTTCATTATCAGCATGCTGTTGTTCCTTATGATGGATGGACATCACATGCTGATACAAACATTGTTTGACAGCTTTCAGTCGCTGCCACTGGGTGCTGCGGTGTTTAATGAGGAGCTAGTGGGTGGGATTTCAGGACTATTTACTACGGTGTTAGCTATAGGGTTTAGAATAGCGGCACCGATTGTAGCTGCTATTTTAATTACTGATATTTCACTGGGTACAATATCAAAGATGGTTCCCCAGATAAACATCTTTGTTATTGGTATGCCATTGAAAATAATCGTCGGCATGGTAATTTTAATTATTACCATACCGCTTTATATAAGCGTAATGGAATCGGTATTTAAGCTGATGAATACCAGTATGCTGGACTTTATTAAGGAGCTTGGTCCGAAATGATTCATAAGATAAACCTCCAGCTTTTTGC
>CAYOKA010000249.1:0-2573 GCA_964404395.1 uncultured Oscillospiraceae bacterium
CACCTGTATACACTATGAATTACAATGGTACGGTTAAAAGCTGTGCAGCCCCGGCTAAGGTCGGTGTTATAATGAAGGGCTCACCATTTTATGCCGAAATTGCTAAAGAGGATATTGATACCTACGAATCGACAAACACAAGCAAAGGGGCTGCATATGAGCTACGTAAGGGAATGGTCGACTATGTAACAGAGATGACCGGAGACTTCGCCAGGCTTTCATCAGGCCTCTGGGTTAGAAAGACCAGTATTACCACATATAGTTCAAAGATCCAGTTAAAGCCTTTTATTAGGAAAGCAGTCTACTCCACAGGTGAGCAATGGGATAGGCTGCGCTTGTATTATCCTTCTTCCCTTGCCGCAGTTGCCGGTTTTGACGGCTCTAAGCTAACAGTGACTATATCGGCTGCCAAATCAGGGGTGCAGCCCAGGCTACCGGCTAATGGACTGTTTGAATCAGCAGTGTTTGAACAAAGCGGCGATCACGGGAAGTATACACTGTCATTGAAGCCTGATAAAGCTATTGAAGGCTACTATATTGAAAAGACTGCCGATGGTATCATATTACACGTGAAACGACCGGCCAAGGCCACCGCTGGCGAAAAACCACTTACCGGGATATGCATCATGCTTGATCCCGGTCATGGCGGTAGTGATACCGGAGCCATCGGACCGCTGGGTGCCTCATATGCCGAGAAAAGGATAAATCTGAATACTGCCCTGAAGCTACGTACAGAGCTGGAAGGCCTTGGTGCTAAGGTTGTCATGACCAGAACAACAGATGTGGCGGTTTCGCTGTCTGACCGGCTAACTGCGTCCAGGAATGCCCGCCCCGATCTCTTCATCTCCATCCATGCAAACAGCATGGCGGATAACGTGGACATTTCAAAAATCAAGGGCTTTTCTGTATATTACAAGGAAAGCCATGCTAAAGCTGTCTCCCAATCCCTGTTGACCAGTGCAGTAAAAATCGGTCGAACAGATAAGGGTGTACGATGGGCAAATTTCTATGTGGTCAGGGGAACTTGGACTCCCTCTATCCTGCTTGAAACAGGCTTCGTACCCAACCCTGATGAATTTGAACTGCTGAGCAGCCAGGCCGATCAGACAAGACTTGCCAAGAGCATGGCCGACAGCATTGCACAGTATTTTTCCAGATAAATAGGACTTTTTTTACCCGATAAAAATCATTCAATTCTCCTTAGCAAACAAATAGGCAGCAGAGGACCCGTTTCCGGTATAAGGGGGACGGGTCTTCCGCTTTTTTATACCCAGCAAAATGGGGACGGGTCTTCCGCCTGCTTTTTCTAGGCGGGAAGCAAACGAGAGAAGCGTCCCCCTGCCGCCTAAATAAAATAGATGTTGACAAATACCCTCATCTGTTGTATAGTTAATTACATTAGTAACTAACCACTCAACCGTTAGGGTTTAAAGGAGGTAAAGGCTTGAAACCAGATTTTAATAACAATAAACCGATATATCTACAAATTGCAGATAGTATAGAGGACGATATTATCAAGGATATCATTGAAGAGGAATCCCAGGTGCCGTCCACAAACCAGATGGCAATTCTATACAAAATCAACCCGGCAACAGCCGGCAAAGGTATCAACTTGTTGGTTGACCAGGGTATTCTATATAAGAAGCGAGGGATTGGAATGTTTGTATCAACCGGGGCTGGAAAAATAATTAAAGAAAAGAGGAAGTCCAAGTTTTATGAAAAATATATCGCTTCCCTTCTGGAGGAAGCAAAAAATCTCGATATTGGAGTCGACGAGCTTATAAGGATGATTAAAAAAGGAGGGAAAATAGATGAATGAAGTATTGCTTGAGACAAATATGCTGACTAAAAATTACGGAAATGTCTGCGCAGTCAAGAATTTCACTGTTAAGCTTGATTGTAACAAAATATATGGGTTCCTGGGACGAAACGGAGCAGGTAAGACCACATTTTTGAACATTATCTCCTCAAGAATATTTGCAGACAGCGGCCAAGTAAAATTGTTTGGCCGGGATAAGTTTGACAGCCAGGAGATACTATCGAGAATATCCTATATGCCGGAGAAGAATTTGTTTATTGATACTATGCGAGTAAGTGAAATATTGGAGTCTGCTGCCTTATTCTATGATAGCTTTGATATGCAATACGCGCAGGAACTCTGTATAAAATTCAATCTTCAAACAAGGAAAAAATACAAATCGCTCTCCAGAGGGTATGAATCAATACTGCGTATTGTAATCGGCCTTGCTTCCAGAACAGCACTGACAATGTTTGACGAACCCGTTCTCGGACTTGACGCTGCTGTGAGGGATATGTTTTATAAAGAATTGATTGAGGATTATACAAATCATCCAAGATCCTTCATTATCTCGACCCATTTAATAGAGGAATCCGCGGATGTGTTCGAGGAAGTGGTGATTATTAAAGAGGGTTCACTGGTGGAACAGCTTCCGGTTGACGAATTGAAGGAAATGGCTCAATACGTATCAGGGAAAGCAGCTTCCGTTGACGAGGCGATCGCAGGCTTGAAGGTAATTCATAGTGAAACGGTCGGAGCTACAAAGATATGTGCC
>CAYOKA010000250.1:0-2559 GCA_964404395.1 uncultured Oscillospiraceae bacterium
TTGAGCCTGCTTCATGTCCTACACTAACTCGCGGTCGTTATGTTTACGATTTCTGCGATACGGGCAAGGTGACACCGCTTGCAAAAATGTATACCCTGGGATGTGAGTTTATACCATCGTCGGATCATGCCGGAGGATTAAGATACCATGGAATGTCTCCAATATTATCTAAGCTATATCACGATGGTTATATGGAAGCAATTGCCGTAGAACAAACAAAGGTATTTGAAGCCGCTGTCCTGTTTGCCAAGAAGGAAACTATATTGCCGGCGCCGGAGTCTGCTCATGCAATTAGAGCTGCGATTGATGAAGCATTGAAATGCAGGGAATCCGGTGAGGAGAAAACCATTCTGTTTGGACTTACCGGTACCGGATATTTCGATATGACAGCTTACAACTCCTATCTTGAGGGGACAATGACCAGCTTTATTCCTACTGATGAAGAGCTGGATGAGGGCTTTGCCAAGTTGCCCAAGCTATAATATAGAGTATTATGATGGGGTTATAGATCGAAAAAGCTCTAGATGAAAATATGTCTACGGATAATGTAAATTTATGATATAATGTCCTCGTTTACGAGGACATTATATGCCTCCGGCGGAATTTATGCGCCGCCGAGATTTTTGCCTCTATACCAATGCTGACAAAACGGCGATGCGCAATTATATCATAAAATCTAACGGCGATGTGATTTCATGATATAATCACCTCGTTTACGAGGACATTATATACTTTGGTGAGAATCAGGAGTAAGATGGTTGAACTAAGAAATATTAATAAGACCTTCAAAATTGCAAAGAGAAATGCCGGATTTCGTGAGGCAGCAAAAGTGTTTTTTCACAGGGAATACACTTATGTTCATGCGCTTGATGATGTTTCATTTACTATTAAGGATGGGGAAATGGTGGGGTACATCGGGCCGAATGGAGCAGGAAAAAGCAGCACCATAAAAATCATGAGCGGAATTCTGACGCCTGACAGTGGGGAATGTGTTATTAACGGCAGAACCCCCTGGAAGGATCGAGTTAACCATGTCAGGGAAATTGGCGTTGTCTTTGGGCAACGCAGCCAACTCTGGTGGGACGTTCCTGTAGCTGATAGCTTTGAGTTGCTCAAGGACATTTATAAGGTAGACAGCCAGAGCTTCAATAAAAACCTGGATGAACTGAAAGAGCTGCTGGACATCGCAGAGATTATTCGCACGCCTGCAAGGCAGCTGTCACTAGGCCAGCGGATGCGCTGTGAAATTGCCGCATCCCTTTTACATAATCCCAGGACTTTGTTCTTAGATGAGCCCACAATAGGACTTGATGCGGTTTCTAAGATCGCGGTACGAAGCTTCATAAAGAAAATCAACAGTGAGCGTAAAACGACTGTAATCTTAACTACACATGACATGCAGGACATTGAAGCGCTTACTGAAAGGATATTACTGATCGGCAAAGGCAGGATCCTCTTGGATGGTACCTTGAGTGACCTGAAAAAGCGAAGCTTTGCGGGGGCGACAGCGGAAGAAATGGTTGCAGCTGTCTATAAGGAATTTCAAATATGAAGGAATATCTGTCATTCTTTAAAATAAGGTTTTCCATTGGGCTTCAATATCGTGCTGCCGCTTGGGCCGGAATGGCGACACAGTTTGCATGGGGCGGAATGACAATCTTATTGTTTCGGGCATTTTATCAAAGCAGTCAAAACGCATTCCCTATGACAATGCCTGAACTGTCAAGCTACATATGGCTCCAACAGGCATTCTTGGCACTCTATATGGCATGGTATTTTGACAATGACATTTTCAATTCTATAACAAGCGGCAATATTGCTTATGAGCTATGCAGACCAATAGACATCTATGCTATGTGGTTCATTAAAAACATGGCTGTCCGCCTTTCGAGGGCTGTTTTGCGATGCCTGCCCATACTAATTTTCGCAGCTTTTCTCCCCGCTCCTTATAATATCTCCCTGCCCACATCTCCTGTTGCCGGGCTGCTGTTCTTTGTTTCCATGGCGCTTGGCTTTTTAGTGCTGGTGGCTTTCTCTATGCTTATTTACATCTCAGCATTTTACACAATATCGCCTATGGGCATTCGAATACTTGCGACAAGCGTAGTGGAATTCTTTGCGGGGGCTGTAATACCGCTACCCTTCTTTCCACAGAACTTGCAGACGCTAATGTATCTTTTGCCCTTCGCTTCTATGCAAAATGCGCCTTTTCTGATATATAACGGCTATATTTCCGGGGAGAGGACACTGGCAGCAATATCGCTCCAAATAATTTGGCTGATATTACTCCTTGCATTAGGTAAATTGTTAATGGCACGAGCTTTAAGAAAAGTGGTTGTACAGGGAGGATAATATGAAATTGTATTTAAAGTATGCTTCAGTGATTTTAAGAAGCCAGATGCAATACAAGGCTTCTTTCGTCATGTCTGCCGTCGGGCAGTTTTTGGTATCCTTCACTGGGTTTCTTGGTGTTTACTTCATGTTTTCACGCTTCCATTCGGTCAATGGATTCTCCTATTGCGAGGTTCTTTTATGCTTTTCGGTTTTGTTGACCTCCTT
>CAYOKA010000251.1:0-2555 GCA_964404395.1 uncultured Oscillospiraceae bacterium
TGTTATTAAAAAAGAGCATCTAAACATAATTATCGACATAATTCAACAAATTTTATAGATGATTTCAATTGCGTATATGGTAAGATAAAGGCAAAGGAGGTAAAAAATTATGGAATATCACTCTATAAATATAGTAGATTTATATAAATCTATATGTTTACATCAACAAATTTCATGCTATAATACTAATAAGGACGGCGACGCTTGTTACCGTCAGGTAAGATTACTAGTATTTCTTTAAACGGTTTTTAAGACCGTTTTTTTCTTTGCCTATCTGGTTGTGGCCGCAGCAGCTTGTCTACTATAATCCTTGCAGATATTGCCACTCCTAATGGTATGAATATGCATTATACGGACATAACTTATAAATAATACTTTTCACCAATATTATACAATTGTCGACTCTACTTTTCAACTAAACACGATGGGCATTATAACAATCTAACTTTCCCTCGCATCCGATTCACCAAAATCTTACTCTATACTCCGTGGGCGTAACTCCCTCATGCTTCTTGAACACCCGTGTAAAATAGTTTGGATCCATAAAACCGACCCGATAGGAAATTCATTTTTAAGATAACCGGATATTTGTTTGATTTTAACCTCAAGGGATTCTCTTTGGCGCTTCTTTCGCAGCTCCTCCTCCAGCTGTCTGATACAGGATTGCAGGATTTCCAGCGTCCTTTCGTCTGAACCCGGCTTTACAATAAACTCCTCTACGCCTATCTTTATTGCCTCATGGGTATATTCCAGACTATCATATGCAGTTACAAATATGATTTTCAATTCTGGCTTTCTCTCTCTAAGAATCCGACCAGCCTCAATGCCGCTACTATAACTTCATCCCTTACTCTAGCTTATATAATAAATTCAGTCCTAATAGGGCATTTTGCGATGAAAATCCTTACGTGCTGTCATTTGAAGTAAAGCCCTGGAAGGACGAGTAACTAAAGGCTTTTCCCAAATAAATGCTCTATTGACATTATTGTATGTTATAATTATTTAAAGGCTTTTGCGATGTAACCTCAATATAATTTAGCTGCACAATATATACTGACAAGCTATTATACATACCCGCAATATATTGTGTTGCGGAACTCAAAGTATGTGACATCGAAAATGCCCTTGAGAAGAAGCAAAAGCAGGAGGTTTTCTTATGCAAAAAGCAGCATTTATGACAGGCATTAATAAAATTGAGATTCGCGACATCGAAATGCCAAAACCACAAAAAGGTCAAGTAATTGTAAAATTAGAGTACGTAGGAATCTGCGGCTCTGATGTCCATTACCTGGAGTACGGCAAAATAGGCGACTTTATAGTCGATGGGGATTTTATTCTGGGACATGAGTGCGCCGGGACAGTGACGCAGCTTGGTGAAGGCGTAAAAGACCTAAAGATTGGCGACCGCGTTGCGCTGGAGCCCGGCATCACCTGCGGGCAATGTGAATTCTGTAAAACAGGCCGCTACAATCTGTGCGCCGATGTTGAATTCCTGGCAACCCCGCCATACCATGGCTGTTTACAAAACTATATTGCTTTTCCAGAAAACATGTGCTTCAAACTACCGGATAATATGAGCACAAAGGAAGGTGCCCTGGTAGAACCTCTGTCGGTTGGAATCCATGCAGCCGGGCAGGGAAATGTGTCCCTGGGTGACCGAGTCATAATACTGGGCGCAGGCTGTATTGGTCTTGTGACCGTACTTGCATGCAAAGCCTTTGGTGCTTCTGAGATTATTGTGTCAGATATTTTGCCCAAAAGACTTGAGTACGCTAAGAAAGTAGGCGCAACCCATGTAATTAATTCGTCTGAGACTGATGTGTTCAAGGAAATCGAGGCTTTGACCGGAGGCGAAGGCGCCGACATCGTCATTGAAACAGCCGGTTCGTCGGTAACCTACTCGCAGACACCCTACTTCGTAAAACGTGGCGGAACGATAGTGCTGGTTGGTATGGCAGCCGATGATATAATTAGATTTAATTTCGCAAAGCTAATGGGTAAGGAAGCGCAGATTAAGACTGTGTTCCGCTACAGAAATATATATCCTCAGGCGATAAACGCGATTTCACAGGGGTCGATCGATGTTAGTCCTATCGTGACTCATGAATTTGACTTTGAGGACACGGCAGAGGCCTTCGATTTTGTTATCAATAACAAGAAGGATGTTGTAAAAGCCGTCATTAAGCTTTGATAATGGCGCTGCCCGAATAATTTACCGGTGAATTATCTGCAAATTTTTTATGACAGGAGAAAGATTATGATACAAAATCCGATACTCACGGGCTTTAATCCTGACCCGGCCATTATTCGCACGGGGGATGATTACTATATTGCAACATCTTCCTTTGAATGGTTTCCCGGCATTCCAATTTATCATTCCAGAGATTTAGTTCACTGGAAGTTGATAGACTATGCATTAAAAACAAAACGGCATATTGATATGACATCTCTGGCGCCGTCCAAGGGAGTGTGGGCTCCCTGCCTCTCTTACTGTGAGGCTGATAAGCTTTACTACGTGCTTTACTCCAATGTATACAACTCCAACCGTCTGCAGT
>CAYOKA010000252.1:0-2522 GCA_964404395.1 uncultured Oscillospiraceae bacterium
TATACAGTGAGTCACCGGACTGTACGGTATATGTAATCACTCTGGATACCTGTATTGGAATAAAAAGAAGCTGGCCTGCAAGGATTGTGTCGCCTATGATTTGATTGGCAGTTATCAGCTGCTGTTGGGAAATCCCAAATCTTTGAGCTATGGTAAAGATTGTATCGCCGGACTGAACGGTATACCACATGAGTTTCACCTTATTTCATTAATGCTACATCATCATATTCAGGGGTTTGCAAAAAGGTGAAAGGGGAAGGGCGGGTGGTGGTTAAAAATGGAGACGGTTGAGAGAACCGTCCCCATTAGGCGAAGGATTCAGTCCCCATTAGGCGAAGGATTCATCACCGATCAAGGCAGACAGACCATTCCTCCCGTATTCTGCCGCAAATATGATTGCAGCCATTAAGCCGGACACTATAAAGATTAGTCCAAGCAGCACCGTCCCCGCGGCTTACATAAATTTCACGAAGCGTTTTTTCCCTATTTTCATCACGTCCTTGCCTGCCAGCACTTTATCCATATCCTCAGTGGTTAGCTTTTCACCGTTCAACTGAACACCGCCCTGGCTTAACAAACGAATGAATTCGCTCTTGCTCTTGACAAAGGCATTTTCAATCAAATGGGGGATAATATGCATAATAGTGTCAGTACCAGTTTCAATAGCTATTTCCGGGATATCATCAGGAATGGCCTTTTTGCTAAAAGCCAAGTCATAATATGAAACTGCCTTTTGCGTGTCATCCGGCGAATGGTATAGGGACACGATTGTTTTAGCCAAATGAAGCTTAATATTCCTCGGGTTTACACCGCTATCCAGCTCTGCCTTGATCTTGTCGATTTGGTCAGGATGCTCATCAGTAGCCAGCTCATAATATTTCATAATAAGGCCGTCCGGAACCTCCATGACCTTTTTAAACATCACCTCAGCAGGCTCGTTAACACCGATATAGTTGCCAAGGCTCTTACTCATCTTTTCTACACCATCCAGGCCCTCGAGGATAGGCATGAAAATGGCAATTTGCTGCTCCTGTCCGAAGGTCTTTTGTAGTGTTCTGCCCATAAGAATGTTGAAGGTTTGGTCGGTTCCTCCCAATTCAATATCTGCCTCCAGGACGATTGAATCATACGCCTGCATCAGAGGGTAGAAGAATTCATGAATTCCGATGGGTATCTGATTATTGTATCTGTTCTTGAAATCATCCCGCTCCAAAACTCTGGCCACTGTAGTTGTTGCAGCCAGCTTAATTACTTCCTCAAAGGTAAGGGTAGAAAGCCATTCACTATTAAAACGAACAAGGGTTTTGTCCTTATCAAGTATCTTAAAAATCTGCTCGCAATATGTCTCGGCGTTTTCATTTACCTGCTCTTCGGTCAGGGCGGTACGGCCTTTTGCTTTGCCCGTGGGGTCGCCGATTTTACCGGTGAAATCACCGATTACAATCACTACGGAATGGCCTAAATCCTGCATTTGCTTTATTTTTCGCAATACGACCGCATGTCCTAAATGAATATCAGGCGCCGATGGATCAAGCCCCAGCTTTATCACCAGCGGCTTATTTTGGTCACAGGACTTTTTAAGCTTCGCTAATAGCTCTTCTTCGTTTACCAGAGTGTGAACTCCCTTGCATATAATCCTCATCTGCTCTTTTGCTGCTAACAAATTATCATCTCCCTATAATACTATTAACTAATTATGCAAATAAAAAACCCGCCCATTTTTTACAAAAGGACGAGATTATTTCGTGTTACCACCTTAATTCATAAGCAATTCGCATTGCCTACCTTATCAAGTACATCACCACAGGGTGAGATGCTCTAGCACTATAACGGGTGCGGATACCCGTCGCAGCCTAGTAGGAAAATCCGTTCGGTGCGAAGCTCAAAGATGTATTCACAATCGCTAACCATGCACCTCTCATCCTCCGGTGGCTTTCTGTTTGGTATCCTGATTGCTACTGGTTCTTATCGCAGCTTTTGCAGTAATTAAGTTAAAAAAATTATATTACATAAAGCAAAATTAATCAATAGCTGCGTGCCTATCTAAAAACATTTTATAAATGTTTATAAAATGTATTGCAAATATTTACATAAAGATTTACAATAGTACTATGCGGCATACAAAATGCCTCTTGTATTTTACGATAAGCAGAAATCGAGCGTATATTATACCAAAAACTTTACACTACATAAAATCTTAGGAGGAGAGCGTGTATGGGTAGCTTTATTTATACGAACACAATAGAAAAATGGGGTGCTTTTGAAGCAGCTGTTCATGGCAGAATGGACGGAAACCCTTTCGTGGACTACAATATAAAAGGGCTATTTATCCACAAAAATGAGAAAAAACAAGTGGAAGGCTTTTATGATGGTGATGGTATATATAAGATCAGATTTATGCCTTCCTTTACGGGCAGCTATACATTTGATATCAGTGGAAGCTTTTCGCCGGAATCCTACCAGGGTACATTTGAGTGCGTAAATCCAACCGGCAATAACCATGGGCCTGTCAGGGTGGCAAA
>CAYOKA010000253.1:0-2495 GCA_964404395.1 uncultured Oscillospiraceae bacterium
ACTTTTTAAGCAGACCCCGCAGCCTTGCAAAAACAGCTTTAGCAGTATCCCTCTCTATCAAAATATTACCGCCGGCGATGACTATAATGGCCCATATCGCCACAGGTATTGCATACAGCACCCACTGTACCGAGCTCACAGGCTTTATATCCGTAAAGTAGAAAACCGGCAATACTACCGCGAAAAACAGAAGCAAAATTCTCAGCACCCTTCTGATTGTCATTGCGGGCTTTAGCCTCGTTACTGCTTTCGGTATGTAAAATATCAGGTCAATATCCCTGTACAAGTTGGAAACTATGCTGGCAATCAAGACACCTGCAATACCAAAGCGTGGCGCCAGTACAATGGCAAGCACAACTATAATAAGCGCCTGAATAAAAGACTGCAGCTTTGTTTCCTTATAAAGTCCAGCGGAAATAACCAGCATTCCCTGGGGTGTCTTTATATTCGATACAATGCCGTTAGCCACAAAGAGAGCAGCTATTACAGGCCGTATGTATTCCGCATCGGTAAACCCCGCAGTGTATATTTCCAAAAAGGGCATAATCAATATGGCGGCACAGGAATAGCCCCAGGTCATAAGGGCATAATAAATATACTCATATTGCTTATAGGCATTTTGCATTATGCCGATTTCTTTCCTCACCAACAAATCGCCGAATATGGCACTCAGCCCATCGCTAAAGGTCGTTAGAAGCGCCAGAACAGCGACAAAGACCATATTGTAGACCACATATACACTGGCCTCCTTCAAACCAAGCATAAGGGAAATCACAACTACCGGTGTCGCATTCGAAGCAACTCCCAGCACCTGCAGGATCATTGAGTCCCAGCGTTTATCAAGCGCCTCATTTTTAGGCGGCGCTTTCGGGTTAATGGTCGGATACTTTCGCTTCCCATAGAGAATGTACATGGCCGAACGGGCAAAGAAGCTGGAAAGCGCAATCAACTGGACAATAACTATATTTATCCCCAGGCTGGCAAGCACCAGTATAATGACAGCATTAATGGCCACTGCAACAGCGTTGATTAAAGATATAACATAGCTCTTCTGGTCGGCAGTATACAGGACCTTATATTTCCCAACCGCAAAAAATTCCAGCGCACCGGATGCCCCGATTATCAAAACCAGGAGGGCAATCGTCGCTGTGCTTATGCCCTGGCCCGATGTGAACATGGGGTAGACAAAAGCAGTAATCAGAACCAGTGCCGAAAAGATAAACCCGGAAATATTGTAAAACCGATTGGATGCAGATATTATGCCGTCGATATCATCCTTGTTCTTCTGCGCAAGGGGCTTGTAAAGGGCATAAACAGCTGCTCCCGAAAGACCTGCTTCCACAAGATTGAAATAGGAAATGAACTGCTTGATGGAGTTAACAAGCCCGTTTACAGATGAACCGTAAACTGTGATTATTACCTTGGGTAAAACCAGATTCACCGCAAGGTTCACTAGCTGGAGCACAACAGCACTTATTGAATTGTATAATGACAGCTTTGTTCTCATCGCACCAAATACCCCACCGGGCTTATTTAAACCAAGGCTTTTGCCCAAACCGGGCTTGTCTGCCCTTTAGCCTTCCCAGTCCAAAAGCTCACCAACCTTGGCCCCTCATTTTAAACCTTCTTGACCTTAAGCCCTTCCCAGCACCTTCTTCACAATACATTTCACCTTGTAAACAATGCTTTCATTGTCCATGTACTTTCTCCTCAGCCGGTCAAAGCTGTATCCGGCATACATATCATCAAAGAAATCCTTCCGTCCCGCCGGTTCATTCACAGAGCTGATAAGCCTCGGATTATACCTTACAGCTTCATCAAAAGAGCCTTCCTTTATACAAGCACCGTCACTAATTCGCGACAAGGCCGCCTCACCGCGTGCCGTGTGGGCTATGACCAGCGAAACACCTTTGTTATCATGAAATACGCTATCCTCTTGCTTATTTATTCCCCAAAAATCTGCAAGGGTGATATCTGCCTTTGTGTTTGCTACTCTAAATTTGCAGTCAAAACAGGATTTTCTATTAAAAATGCTTTTCCCAAAGCCTATAAAAAATATTTCCCTTTTAACCTTGTCCATGTAGCGGCTGCCGTCGGCAAAGTCTATCCTCATGCTGCTGTCCTTCCAGCCGGTTGATTTATCGCGGAAGGAAACAGCCTTTATGTCGCTTTGATGCTTGCTTTTGATGTAGTCAAGATACATGCTCCACACCTTAGGCGAAGGCACTCCATGGCAAGCCAGGTCGCAGGTTAGCAAATTAGGAGTTTCCCTGTTTTCCCTGTTTAGATACGCTTTTAGTCCGGCAATCTGACAGGGTGTCCCGCAGTAAAGCACACTTTTACCCTCTTTTAGAAAAGTCTTCACTTCTCTGAAAGTATTTCCCGTATCGCTCTGCACATACTTCGAACGCCTTAGGCTGTCAAGATCACGCTCATTATCTATACAAGTATGACGCACTCGGAATTGACTGTCAAATCCTGCTCCGAATACAACG
>CAYOKA010000254.1:0-2492 GCA_964404395.1 uncultured Oscillospiraceae bacterium
GCTTACGAACAAAAGCAGGAATACAAGAATAAAGAACAAAATGGCGCAATCATCCCTAAAAATACCGCCAATACCTCCCCTGTCTGCCATTCAAAAACACCTCCTCATGTTCTTGCACAACTATGATAAGCTTTTACTGCCTTACCGGTCTGATTATATCGCTAATATAAATATATTCCGTAGTACGGCAATAGGTTACAAAACATGTTAGGAGCAAAATTTACAATAAATACACAATAAATAAACATATAATATGGCTGAGCAAGTAGACCCTGCCGCAGAAATTATGTTATACTTTATAGGAGAGCGGCGGCAATTTAAGGAGTTGATTGACTATGATGATGTGCACGAATTGCAAAGAAAATTATGCAGTTGTTTTTATAACAAAAATAATCGACGGGAAGCAGCACCAGGAAGGGCTCTGCTTATCTTGTGCAAAAAAGCAGGGAATTAAGCCTGTCGACCAATTGATTGAACAAACCGGAATGACCGATGAGGATATTGATAATCTAAACAGGCAGATGGGCGGATTGTTTGAAAATATGGATATGGCGCCGGGAAGCAACGATTTGCAGGCGATAGAGCAGTCTATGAACAATGACAAGATTAATCCATTTTTTAACTTCTTGAATCGTGCATTTCCTAAGAATGAAGGAGTGGCGGGCGGTGGAGATTCAAAGGGGTTAATCGAGGATAAGGATGGCAGGAATGGGACGAGAACCAAGACCCAGGAGAAAAAGAGCCTTAGAAAGAAAAAATTCCTGGATATGTATGGTTCAAACCTGACGGATATGGCCAAAGAGGACAAAATCGACAGAGTGGTTGGCAGGCAAAGAGAGATTGACAGAGTCGTGCAGATATTGAACAGGCGGACAAAGAATAATCCGGTGCTCATTGGTGAGCCGGGCGTGGGCAAGACGGCCATTGCCGAAGGCCTTGCTGTCAGAATTACAAAGCGGCAGGTTCCTGCCAAATTGTTCAATGCGGAAATATACCTGCTTGATATGACGAGCATTGTTGCCGGCACTCAGTTCAGAGGCCAGTTTGAAAGCCGTATGAAGGGAATTATTGAAGAGGCGAAGACGCTGGGAAATGTAATTCTAATCATCGATGAGCTTCACAATATCATGGGAGCCGGTGAAGCCGAAGGTGCAATGAATGCAGCCAACATACTCAAGCCTGCTCTTTCCAGAGGAGATATCCAGGTGATTGGAGCCACTACGCTCAATGAGTATCGCAAGCACATAGAAAAGGATTCCGCACTTGAAAGAAGATTTCAGCCTGTAATTGTGGATGAGTCTTCAGTGAAAGATACGATTGAGATACTGAAAGGAATTAAGGACTATTACGAAAGATACCACAGAGTAAAAATAACCGACCAGGTTATTGAAGCTGCGGCGAAAATGTCGGATAGATATATTACCGACAGATTTCTGCCTGACAAGGCAATAGACGTTATTGATGAAGCCGGTTCAAGAGCAAACCTGAAGAACACCGGTTTGGTAGAGCTTGAGGCGCTTAAGGAAGAGCTGAAAAAAGTGCAGGAGGAAAAGGAGTTTGCCATTTCCGCCGATTCAATAGAGGATTACCAGAAAGCAGCGGATTTAAAGGTTCGCGAGTGCAAGCTTCTGGAAAAAGTAAACGAATTTGAGAAGATGAATGAGGAAGTTGAGCTCACCGTTGAGGATGTTGCTTATGTCATAGAATCCTGGACAAAAATACCGGTTCAGAAGCTTACTGAAATTGAAGCAGTGAAGCTGATGAATTTGGAAGAAAGACTTCACAAGCGAGTGATAGGCCAGAACGAGGCGGTCAACAGCATATCCAAGGCGATAAGGAGAAACCGTGCAGGCTTCAGAAAGAAAAAGAAGCCGGCTTCTTTCATATTCGTCGGTCCTACCGGCGTTGGGAAAACCGAGCTGGTCAGAGCACTGGCGGTGGAGCTTTTCCAAACAGAGGATGCCCTGATAAGGCTGGACATGTCGGAGTATATGGAGAAGCATACCGTATCGAAGCTGATAGGTTCGCCCCCTGGCTATGTTGGGTACGATGATGGTGGCCAGCTTACAGAAAAGGTAAGAAGAAAACCATTCTCCATTATATTGTTGGATGAAATAGAGAAGGCTCATCCCGACGTATTCAACATACTGCTTCAGATATTTGAGGATGGAAGGCTTGCAGACAGCCACGGGAAGGTGGTAAACTTTGAAAATACCATTATCGTTATGACGTCCAATGCCGGAACGACACTCAAGGCCAATGGAATTGGATTTTTTAATGACGGATATGTGAGTCTAAAGAGCAGGGTGAAGGATGTATTGAAGGAAACCTTCAGACCCGAATTCTTGAATAGACTTGACGAGATTATTATTTTTACACATTTGAGCAGGGACGAACTAAAGCAGATTGTGGCGCTGATGCTGGAAGAGGTAAAGGAAGAAGCTCTTCACAAGGGGATATCGCTGAGCTTTAGGGATGAAGTGACCGATTTC
>CAYOKA010000255.1:0-2457 GCA_964404395.1 uncultured Oscillospiraceae bacterium
TAGTACATTTTTTCCCTCTGATTTCTTTTTTCGTCATAATCGAATCCTGTCAAAATATATCATAACATTTCTACAGAATATTACATGAATTTTTTCGATTATATAGTTCCTAAATTTTAAAGTGTTGATTATTTTTATAATTTTGTGTAAAATATAGGCATATAAATGCAATTTCAAAGAATTACTTTATGTACAGGAATCAATTTTATAGTTAATACCACAAATCGTACTATAACGAAATTAATAAAATAATTTTACCTCAGTTGCCGATATAATAAGTGAGATAACTGCGGTGGGGAGGATTATTAAATGAACAAGCGTAAAAAGAACGGTCTGGGTTCGATTTTATTCTATGTGGTTTTGATTCTTTTAGCTTCCATTATTTGTCTTTGTTTTATGAGTAGCAATATAGAAATCAGCGAAGCTTTCCCGATTATTTGTGTAGCAGCCGCAGCATTTGCGATTCAAATTATACATATTTTAAAGCACAATTCTAAAGCGAAGCGCATAAAAATGTTGCTTAAATGGATTGAGTCAAATGCTGACAGTAATACTCTCTCAGGCATTAATGCCGACATATTAAAAAAGCAGGATTATATCAGAAACATCGCAAATGCAGTAGAAAAAACCTGTAGACACTTTGAAGACAGCTGCGCCAATGCCAGAAACACCTATAATGAAGATGTAAAAAGCTCTTTCAACAACATAGTCGAACTAGGCACAAGTATTAGAGAAACAAGTGATGCTTCGGAGGGTTTCTCGACTGTTATGCAAGAGATGATGGATGCAGCCGAGGATATAGCCGCTTCAACATTAGAAATCGTTGAGTCGGTAGAGTATATCACGGATAAAACATCCGAGGGTGTAGTGACAGTAGATGAAATAAATAAAAGAGCAACGGAACTCAAAGCCAGGGTCGCAGATTCACAGCAGAAGACACTTCAAATCTTTGATGAATCAAAGCTAAAGCTGGAACAGGCTATTGAAGAAGCCAAGGTCGTCCAACAAATCTCGGCCTTGTCTGACGCTATTATTGAAATAACCTCCCAGACCAATCTTCTGGCATTGAATGCAAATATTGAGGCAGCAAGAGCCGGTGAGGCAGGAAAAGGGTTTTCGGTAGTTGCCAATGAGGTAAGAAACCTGGCTGAACAATCCAAACAGGTGGCTTCCAAAATTCAGGCCATCACCTTACAGGTCGACAATACAGTAAATAATCTATCCGAGAGCTCCAACGATCTACTTCAGTTTATGTCAACAAATGTTAATGTTGATTATATGGCAATGCTCGATATTGCTCATAAGTACACCGATGACGCTTCTTTTATGAATGATATGGTGACAGGCTTTAACAGTACCGCAGGAGAAATCCTCAAAACCGTAAATACCGTGCTTTTGTCTATTGATGGTATCTCACAGGCATCAAGTGACGGTACAGAAAAGTTTTCCGGCATAAAGAAAAACCTGCTGGAAATATCTCAGAAATTCGGAATCTTCGTCGAAGGCATGGACAAGGTTGTTAATAATAAATAATACGATTGGAGGCTATTAGTATGTCAAGTGAAAGGACGCAGAAGTGGGTTCTGGAGATTTATGATGTGCCTGGAAGGAAGGTTGTAAATACCGCGGGCATAGGTAGAGCAACTGCCGAAGATGTCAGAAAAACAACGGACTATGTGGTAAAGAAAGGCAAGAGCTTTGGTGGTAAGTGGGCTTATGTAGCCGGGATTGAAAAAATGGATCCGGTATTTGATGCTGAAACTCAGCAGGAATTCGCTAGAATGCACCAGCTGTGTGAGCAGAACGGTTGCATTGCCATGGGTTTTGTTGCCGGTGGTATGGCTGCAATAAAAGTCCAGGCCAAACGGCATCAGAAAGATTCGCAGGCTGACAAGCTGCAAACAGAACATTTCAGGACTCGAGAGGATGCATTGGACTGGATTGAGACACTGGGGCTATAACATATTTAACAAAATCTGTTACATCCTCAATGAAAGTTTTTGTAGAAAAAGAAGCTGGAATGATAACTGTTCTATAATAAAATGCCAAGCAATTGCTTAATTATTTCCGAATGACAATATTCCCATAATATTGCTATGCTAATAATTATTTGTTATAATAATCATATTATATTAAGCAATACATCATAGTTCTCTGCATTTTTACCACATTAAGAATAGCTCATTTAGCAAGCCCATGGATTGGCGATACCTGTTTCAATAACCTGAATATAACCCTGGTACTGTTAACTAACGGCTAATTACACATTTTGTGTAATTATATAATAATTTAACAAGGGGGTCTTTATATGACTGGCGTTGCCTTAGTAATTGCATTTATCATTACGATTGTGCTAATGATTTTTGCCATTTCAAAGCTCAAGATTCACCCATTCCTATCGATTATGGCCGTTTCCCTGCTTTTTGCATTCGTTGCTGGGATTCCCATAGCCGATAT
>CAYOKA010000256.1:0-2446 GCA_964404395.1 uncultured Oscillospiraceae bacterium
AGTGATGAAACCATAGTACTATGTAAAGCATTAAGTTCGCCGCTTAGACTGAATATGCTCAAGCTACTTTCGAGTAATAATCAGCTTAATCTCAATGATCTGGCAGAACAGCTTAATGTTACAAATGGTGCTATCAGTCAGCATTTAAAGATTCTTTTAGATGCAGATCTGGTGGACATAACACATACATCGGGGAAACGTGGGTCACAGAAGATATGCTTTCTGAAGGAGCACAAGTTCCTAATTGATATACTTTCAGAGGTCACGCCTGATAATATGTATCAAATAGAGATTCCAATTGGTAGCTATACCAAGTATCAAGTTTACCCTACCTGCGGGATTGCCACAACAAAGAAAGTAATCGGAGAGGTGGATGATCCAAGATACTTTGACGCTCCGGAGCGTGTTGATGCCGCTATACTTTGGCTTTCAACGGGTGTGGTTTGCTATCGTATACCCAATTATCTCAAGGAGAATAACAAAATTGAAAAGCTACAATTCTCATTTGAGATTTCTTCTGAAGCGCCTGGTTCCTGTGAGGATTGGCCAAGTGATATACATTTTTATCTGAATGATAACCTGCTTGGTGCCTGGATCAGTCCAGGTGACTATGGAGCATCAAAAGGTCTTTACACACCTTCCTGGTGGTTTCCGCACTGGAACCAGTATGGTTTGCTCAAGCTTCTTACAATT
This sequence comes from uncultured Oscillospiraceae bacterium, assembly GCA_964404395.1. Classification (GTDB taxonomy): domain Bacteria; phylum Bacillota; class Clostridia; order Acetivibrionales; family DTU013; genus JAAYBT01. The sequence continues at coordinate 694 of CAYOKA010000256.1, forward strand.
GATATGGAAGGAACCTACATGGATGGCAGGAAAATATCGGATGTAAATATTGGCACCCTAAATTTGGATCACAAAAGCGAAATTCTTTTCCAACTCGGCGTGCCGGATACTGCCAAGAACATCGGTGGAATGACTTTATTTGGCAAGGGATTCGGCAACTACAACCAAGACATCAATGTTCGGGTCATTTTTAAATCGCATGATTAAGGTTACTTCGCAAAAGCCTTTGATGGGCATTTTATTCACGGACCCTGCCCCTGTTCCTGGCAATATCCTCATAACCTTGAATCGGGTCAGCGCCGTCCTTATAGCTGTATGTGGCATTTTCCTGATCCTGTTGTATTAATCTTTCCAGTTCAAGCTGATTTCTCGACCTGACTTCCTCTGCTCTGACCATGGCATCAGCTCTAATCTGCTCAACCTTTAATTTATATTTAGAAATAGCATCTGATAAAATAGCTGTCACCGTAATAACCAAACCAACGCTTATGGCAAATATAGGGATCAGGTTTACGTCAATATTCATATTTGGACACCTCTTAAAAATTGTTATGCTTGTAATACCATCACACGCGGGGATATTATATCACGGAATCATGTATTCTTCCAACATTTTCTTCTGCCGATATACTATTCTTACAGCTACTTTCAGCAACTTACAGCAACTCTTTCCTGAGCTCTGCCCCAGTTTTAGGAGACAGGTAGCTCAATGGAATATCCAAAACGGTTCTGGCTCCTGTCTGTCCTTCTACAGCCAGTCTGTACGCTGCTCTTGCATATGCAACGAGAATACTGGCTGTAAATTCAGGATTGCTTTCAAGTGTAAGGCTGAACTCCATCCTTTGTTTTGTGTCCTCCCCTGTATTTCCCGTACGAATAACAAGTCCGCCATGTGGCATGCCGCTATGGTGCAGTTGCAACTCTTCCTCCGATATGAAATGTACCGTTGTATCGTAGTCTGAAAAATAATTTGGCATATTTTGTATTCTCTCTGAAATCTGCTGCTGATTAGCACCCTCTTCCACCACAACATAGCATATCCTCTCATGCTTCTCTCTTGCCGATAGATTCGGGTTCTGTCCGGCGCGAACCATATCCAGAGCCTTTTCAATAGGTACCGTATATTGAACTGCATTTTTTACACCGGGAATCTTTCTGATAGCACTCGAATGCCCCTGGCTTACTCCCTTGCCCCAGAAAGTGTAACCTTTGCCGGCCGGCAAAACAGCCTCACCAAGAAGACGATAAATCGAAAATAGACCAGGATCCCAGCCAACGGACATTATGCTGATTGTACCGGCTTTATTTGCGACCCCATTCAATTTTTCATAGTATTCGGGAACTTTTTCATGAGTATCAAAGCTATCTACAGTATTAAATAAGGAAGCGACTTGAGGAGCTTGATCATGTAAATCCGTTGCGGACCCACCGCAAAGAATCATAACATCGATAATTCCCCTATATTTTTCAATCTCAGATATATTTTCTGTCTTTACCTGTGTTTTTGTTTCTATTGGACTTCTTCGAGAAAATATGGCCTCCAGCTGAAAATCCGGATTTAGCTTCATAGCCAATTCAACGCCTTTTCCAAGATTACCGTACCCAACTATACCCACTCTTACTTTTTTATCCATCATTATTTCCGCCTGCTGCAGGTGCTCCCCCTTCTATTCTCCCATGTACAAACAAACACACTGTACCGTAAAATATAATATATCACAAATAGCCCCCCATTAACAGCCTCATTTCATGG
>CAYOKA010000257.1:0-2415 GCA_964404395.1 uncultured Oscillospiraceae bacterium
AAAGTGTTTTCAACGGCACAGCTCAAAATGGGCAGCGGTACCTCCGGAATGCTTGTCACCGAGGTGAAAAAACAGATGAAGGCGGCACAGCTTGATGCCCAGCTGGCCATTATTGACGGATCTCCCGGCATAGGCTGTCCTGTTATTGCATCCCTGAGCGGAGCGGATATGGTTTTGATAATCGCAGAGCCTTCCATATCAGGTATTAGCGATATGGAGCGCATCATAAAAACGGCGGCGAAATTCGGAACCAAGACAGCAATATGTATAAACAAATTTGACACCAATATTGGAAACACAGAAAAGATCGAGGAGTTTTGTAAAAAGCAAGGGCTGCCCCTTGTTGGCAAAATACCCTTCGACTCCAATGCGGTGAAGGCCATTAACAATGGTCAAACCATTGTAGACATTGACTGCAAATCCGGGAGGGCGGTTAAAGAGGTTTATAATAAGACAATGGAAGTGCTAACATTTTAAATAAAGGAGCTGGATTATGAGCGAAAAATGCAATCAAAGCTGCAGCAGTTGCTCGGAGGACTGCGCAGAAAGAAAAGAACAAAAGACGGATTTCTCCGAGAAGCTGCATGATATGAGTAGTGTGAAAAAGGTCATCGGTATTATCAGCGGCAAAGGTGGCGTCGGCAAGTCACTAGTTACCTCTATGCTTGCGGTTACCATGAACAGAATGGGTTATCGTTCTGCAATTCTTGATGCAGACATTACCGGACCTTCCATCCCTAAAGCATTTGGCATCAATGAAAAGGCCAAGGGCAGCGAATATGGTCTATTCCCCGTTAAAACCAAGACCGGTATTGAAATTATGTCGGTTAATTTGCTTTTAGAAAACGATACTGATCCGGTTGTCTGGAGAGGGCCGATTATTGCAGGTACAGTAAAGCAGTTTTGGACTGATGTTATATGGAACGACGTGGACTTTATGTTCATAGATATGCCTCCGGGCACCGGCGACGTTCCCCTTACGGTATTTCAATCCATTGCGGTTGACGGGATTATCGTTGTGACATCACCACAGGAACTGGTATCCATGATTGTTTCAAAGGCTGTCAAGATGGCCGAGATGATGAATATCCCCATTATCGGTCTGGTGGAAAACATGTCCTATTTCAAATGCCCTGATAACGGCAAGGACTATCATATATTTGGCGAAAGTCACATCGAGGAGATTGCGGATAAACATAATTTGAAGGTTCTTGCTAAACTGCCTATTGACCCCAGAATTTCAGCTGCATGTGATAAGGGTATGATAGAGCTTTTCGATGGCAATTGGCTTGATCCGGTTGCAAAAATACTGGGAAAAATGGAGGAGAAATAAGATGTTAAAAATTGCTGTTGCAAGCGATAGGGGTATGGTAACGGGGCACTTTGGACATTGTGAGGGGTTTATGTTTTTTGACACTGATAATAAGCAGATCATCAAAAGTGAAACCATAGCCAATCCCGGACACAGGCCTGGTTTTTTGCCCAATTTCCTTGCTGATCATGGTGCAAATGTCATCATCAGTGGCGGCATGGGTGGAGGTGCGGTTGAAATTTTTAATGAAAGGAATGTGGAGGTTGTTGTAGGAGCTAGCGGCGAAGCGAGAGCGGCCGTAGAAGCATACCTGCAGGGCTCCCTAAAATCGACTGGTTCTGTTTGCCATGAGCATCAGCATAGCGATGAATGCGGTGAGTAGGATGCTTCTTTGTTGGAAAACTCAGATATATGCATAGCTTATAGAGCAATAAATAACTCCTTATCACTGAGTCTTAAAGACCATGATGAGGAGTTTTTATTGGTGTTTGTCAATGACTTTTTAAGAGAGCGTATTGGTATTGATATACTTGGGGTTAAGATTGAAATTGAATACTAATGCGGTAATATTTGAATTAATTGCGAGAGAAGCCTATTTATGCTATGCTGAAAATAGATTTGGAAGGCTTTTTGCAGTAGATGAAAGGGGTGAGTGCATATGGTTTATTCAATAGACGAATTAAAACGAATTATTGAGCCGATAGCAAGCAAATATGCTATTTCGGTTGTTTATCTTTTTGGTTCATATGCACGTGGAGAGGCCACTGAAAGTAGTGATGTAGATATTCTTATTGACCGGAAGGGTTCTACTATAAGGGGACTCTTTGATTTAGGGGCATTGTATAATGACTTGAACGAAATGCTTGGCAAGCCCGTTGATTTGGTGACAACCGACAGCATAGATCAGCCGGAAACATTTAGACGAACGCCGTGGTTTGCAAAGACATTAGAACAGGAAAGGATAGTTATTTATGAAAGAAATAGATCTTCAACGCATTTACCACATTAAAACATATTGTGAGGATATTGCACAGACGATAGTGCGTTTTGGAGATGCTTATGAGAAATTTGAATCTGATAGAGATTTTGTGAACTCTGTGTCA
>CAYOKA010000258.1:0-2405 GCA_964404395.1 uncultured Oscillospiraceae bacterium
GGTTTACTGTCCGGATGTATTCGGAATAGCCGTCCGGATAATCCGGTATACGCACCCTTTCCATGCCCAAAAAATATAATTGTTACCATCATCGTCACTAAATTGGAATTTTGCCTTATTCATATCTGTTGCATAATAAAAAACAGTATCATAGAAATCATTGAACCCCGAATACTTAAAACTTTGAATCGACCATTCCTGTCTTGCATGGTAAATACCATCACTATCCATCACAAATCCACATGCATACAATAGTGCTAACACATCCACTCCCGTGAGGTTTTGTGTAATGTGTGGGTATTTCGTTGCAAACACAAAGCTCGGGTTTGCTATTAACAATTCAACAATTTTCCTTGTCACATCCTCAGTCTTAAGATTAGATAAATCAATATTCGGCGGATATGTAATTACTCCCTTACCCCCCAAATACCCTACATAACTCCCTACAGCACCTGAATTAATTGCCGTATGATTTCTATCACCTGTATTTACAGCAACTATATATGCATAATTAGTGATTTCATTGGTACTTTTAGCACCTGTATTAAAAACACCTATTATACCTGTGTTTTTAATTATGGTTCTGCTATCAGCCCCTGAATTTATTGTTGATACAATACCGTTGTTATATAAATTTACAGTACTTTTGGATCCTGTATTGATTGTCCCTATGCTGCCTTTATTATTTATATTTGTTGTGGATCCACTGCTAACATTTATTGTTTCAACTACTGCATTTTCATCAATATACATTTTATCAGCATAGGCTGATCCATCATATGTCGCCCAATTTGCAAATGCTGGGTCTTCACTATCGACAGTCACAACATATCCTTCCCAAGTTTTTGTGACCATCTTGTGCCCGCTGGGATCCCAGTACCTAATCGGGTTATTCACGCAATACGTATACAGATTCAAGCTCAGCGGATCTGCCGCACTTCCTCTATACGTATCTTCACTCAGGAACCTTGCTATCTTACTGTCGTAGTATCTGGCGTTGAGATAGTACAGCCCCGTTTCGCTGTCATACTGATACCCCGCATAGCGGATTGGGTTATCCTTGCCGTTTTCATTGGTATACTCCTCTATTGGCGTGCCAAAGGCGTCGTAGTAGTAGCTTGCCTGCACTGTGCCTGTATTGTCAATGAGCGCAGTCACATCTGCGTGACCGTTATACATATAGTATAGCGTTTCTGTTTCAACTTTTCTAGATATTAGGTTGTTTCCATATACATTTCTTGCCGTTTGCCTGCCCCTGTCATCCAGCTCCAGCACTACCTTGTCATATTCATATAGGTATTTTGTCATTAACCTATCGATAGCTGTGTGTAGATTGTTGATCAATTTCCGTCTGGCAGCAAAGCTCTCAATGAGTCGTGCATCTCAATAAACTTCTTCGTGCGTATATCTATCCGTTTTCCGAGACGTGCGGCAAGGCTTCCGGCAAACTCCCTGCAAGCATCTTTGTTGTACAACTGAATGGTGCTTAACCTCATTACAGCAATGCCTTGGTTCTCAAGCCTTGTTGACCGCAACATATCTCTACCCTGCTCCGACGGGCTGTTGTGATAAGCGAAGCTCTCATATTCGACAGCTACTTTCGCCTCTTTATAATACAGATCCATATAGAAGCGGTTTTGAGGGAGATATCCTACCTTACTTTTCAACACAATCTCATGGTTAAAAACTGCACCATTAAGCCCATATCCTCCCAGTAAGTGTGGTAGTGTCAGAATCATATAGGCAAGGGACTCCATGATTGACGCAGAGCCATTTTTTACATGCTTTACCGCCCTTACGGCCTTGTGATGTCCACGGTGCCCCTGAGTTTTTGCAAGAAATCTCTTAAGCTTTTGCTCGGTCGTTATTGACTTGGAGGGTTCGCCGGGAGGATGTGCGCACAACTCCAGCCCCAGAAGGATGAGCCGGTGGATGCTCAATTTGTTTGCAAGCTCCAAAAACAGCAATTCAGGCGATGCAACCCATTTGCCATTTCGTCTTGTTATCGCCCCAGCTGGAAGGGCGAGCTCACATGAGTGGGCTCGCTTACCGTTTTTGCGAATTCGTGCATTGTGCTCAGACACAGTGATATCAGCCGAGTTGGCAACTGTAGCTTCGGACCCAACAATCTCGTTTATATACGGAATATTCCACCATCTGGCAGCTGAAAAGTGGCTCAAGTATTCTTTCATAAAATAACTCAACTTTTTGCGCAAATTTTTGATTAGGGGCCGGAATTCGCCTCAAAACCCACTGAATCAGTTAACATAATGCATAATTATTGTATTTTTCAGTCCCATACTCAAAATTTTGCGCAAAATATCGGTAAATTTCTTTCAGGAGCGCTTCTGTAAGTTATGTCCGTATAATGGTGTAAATTAGAGAAATAAAAAAAAGAGAACATG
>CAYOKA010000259.1:0-2383 GCA_964404395.1 uncultured Oscillospiraceae bacterium
TGATCGTGCCGTCAATAGAAGACACGAGCTTTTTTCTTATATTTAGACCCGATACCCGGGCAAAAAGTTTCAACTCCTGCCTCAGCTGTTTTGACAAGTCAGTCATTTCATCAAAATCACTTGCCCCTTTTGCAATCCAGCTAAATATCTGCTTGGCTCTGAATTTCTGCTGGCCTATGCCTTGCAGCATTTGTTCAAGCTCCTTTATATCCATGTCAGTAAGGTATTTTCTTTCCATCTACTATACTATCCTTTTCTTCTGATTCTAGCCATAAAGAATCCGTCTGTGCCGTCCCTGTTTGGATAAAGCTGCAAAGTACAGTGTCCGGCATTTACAGCCAAAACAGGCGGTAAAAAGGGCTTAATATCATCTGCCATGAAGTCACTGTTGTCCTCCAAAAAGAATCTGATAATCTCTTCATTCTCCTCAGGCAATATGGTACAGGTGCTATATACAAGCACTCCGCCCGGCTTTACCGCCGTCGAAACACTTTGCAGCAGCTTTCTTTGCAGCGCTGTAATTCCTTCAATATCCTTTGTCTGTCTAACCCATTTGATATCGGGCTTTCTGCGGACAATCCCAAGGCCGGTACAGGGAGCATCCAGCAAAACCCTGTCAAATGCTTTTTCATGCTGAGGATTTGGCACCGATGCATCATTAAGGACGCATTTGATGATGCTGATCCCCAATCTGTCCACAGCATCCTCAATCAGCTTCAGCTTGTGTTCATGCACATCACCAGCTATAATATTCCCGCTGTTTTCCATAAGCTGAGCGATGTGCGTTGCTTTACCTCCCGGTGCGCTGCATGCATCCAGAACCCTCTCCCCCGGCTTCGGTGCCAATACTATCGACGGCAACATGGAGCTTTCATCCTGCACCTGAAACAGTCCCTTTTGAAAGGCTTGCAGCTTTGAAACATTAACGGAGCTTTTCAAAACGACCGCTTCCCTCGCGAAATTCCCTGCAGTCGCGTCACATCCTTCTTCTTTTAGTATCTCCACCAGCTCTTCGGGAGTAACCTTTAATGTGTTTGCCCGAACAGTCAACTCAGGTGTACTGTTCCCCGCATCAAGCAGGCTCTCGGTAAATTCGGCACCAAAAAGCTTTATGTATTTTTCAACCAGCCATTTAGGATAAGAATAGCTTACGGACAAATACCCAATCAAATCCTCTTCCTTCGAAGGGATTGCAATTCCTGCTCCCTTTCTGACAATTTTGCGAAGTACAGCATTTACAAATCCGGCTGATGCCTTATGTCCATATCTCTTGGCCAGATTTACACTTTCATTGCATGCCGCCGAAGGGGGTACTTTTGTCATATACAATATCTGATATGCACCGAGCCTTAATATATTCAATATCCAGGCAGAAAGCTTTTCCATCTTTATATTTGAGTAGGCAGCGATGACCCTGTCCAATGTAAGCTTCCATTTAACAGTCCCATATACCATCTCCGTTATAAAGGACCTATCTATATCACGCAGCTCTTCCGTCGCAAAATACTTATTCAGCGCAATATTAGAGTAGGCGCCCTTTTCATTTATTTCCACCAATATTTTTAAGGCGGCATCCCTGGCCTGATCCAGCTTCTTCACAACCCTTCATGATTCAATAATCTCCTCCAGCTTCTCTCTGAGCAGCTTAACATCCACCGACGTGTTCACGCAAGGTCCTTGCGGTCTTTGATTCAATACGCCTACCACAGGAATCCTACTCACATCTGATATGCCGATTGCAAGATCTCTCTCGCATGCCACCGAAAGCACGATCTCGGGCTTCTGCTTGACAATGGCGTTGCGGGCAGCCGTGCCACCTGTCACTACAATCGCCTTCACTCCCTTTTCCTCTGACAGCTCCCTGATAGCCCCGATAGTGCATCTGCCGCATTTTTTACACCTTGTGATATCTCCCGTAATTTTCAGGTTACATTCGGAATTCTGTAGACAGTGAGGCAGCAGAAGCATTATCTTATCAGTGCTTTTTCGTATATTTCCGGACTTGACAAAAAGATTGTTTATGTCAATGAAAAGGCCTCGTATCATGTCCTTATCCTTATTAAAAATGCCTGTTACAAAAAGAGCAAAGGGCATGACCAGCTTCAGGCCAAGCCTTACCGGAATTAGCAGCAATGGATGTATCCTTCTTTTTTTTACCGCTATTAAAATAGCAGCCATTGACACAAGGACCGCAACCATTATGGCAATTAAAAGAATTATCAGCATGGACAAAATTCTATTATACAGATCAATAGAAGAAAACCTGTAGCTGTAGGTAAACAGCCCGGCTATCACTCCAACTACAATAACAAGCAAAAGTGAATAGCCCATAAAGCTGCGAAGCCTTTTATCCAAGTATTTCACCCTCATCCATATTGTGACC
>CAYOKA010000260.1:0-2377 GCA_964404395.1 uncultured Oscillospiraceae bacterium
GCATGAGCTATCAGCAGCTCAAAGGTTGCCGTATCATTAATCGTCCGGGACATAAGCTGCCCCGTCTGCTTGTCTTGATAAAATCTTAAAGACAGCTTCTGCAGATGGTCATATACTCGCACCCTCATGTCCGCTACCAGATTCCATGCTGCCTTATGACCAATGTAACTATTGAGAAATCTGAATACTACTTTTGAAAGGTAAGTGGCTGCAATAATAATAGCAATTTTCGTGATTGCTCCCATCGATGCCGCACCAAAGTCGTCGCTGGTCAGTATTTCAATCAAATCCGTAATCATCCACGGGGCTATAAGGTTCAGCAGCGTTATTGCTATCAGGCTGATTCCGGAGATTACGAGAAGTCCCCAGTAGGGCTTCGCATATCTTACAAGCCGCAGTATGTTCTTCATTTTTACCTCGCTTTAATGTATGATGTCTAGAAATAATATTTGTCTCCCTCTATTATACCAGCATTATCTGATATGTTCATCTAGGGCAAAATTAAAAGCTGGATTCCCGATCCGCCTTGTCTCCGCGATTTTTACCCGGGCGCAAAAACTGCTTCCGGCGATTATATGATATGTCTATAGATGGGGCTTTGTTGGATAATATATTTTAATGGTTCTTCTCTAGCTTCACTTCAAAAATCTGCCTATGATTAACTCACTTCTATTTTTATTTAACTTTTTTTGCGCAAATTTTTGACTAGGGGACTGAATTCCGGCTAAAATCCATCAAATCAGTTAACATAATTCAAGATAAGCATGCTTATCAGGCCCCTACTCCAAATTTTGCGCAGAATATCGGCAAATTACCTAAATCTCTGATAAACAAAAGATAATGTGTTGAAATCTGTCCCTTTCCCTTTGAAAATCGATATATAACACTTTATAGTTTATATTTCCCCATCTAATACATTTGACAATATTAGCCAATCCAAATACAATATCATTAGCTGATTTAGCTAATTTTACCTGGGAGTTGATATTATGATAGTAACCTCGACAGATATCAAAAACAATTTCGGCAAGTATATCAGGCTGGCTGCAAAGGAAGATATCATCATAACTAAGAACGGCAAAATAGTAGCCAAACTTGTCGCATGTCAGGAAGAAGCGGAAGTCATTGAGGGCTACGGAGAGATTCTAAAGGAATGCACTCCAGCCTACAGCTATGACGGCCACAGGGTCACATATGAAGAATTCCTTGAAATCAGTGCAAACAGTGATGAGCGCTATGAATATATTGACGGGGAAATATGCCTGTTGGCCTCTCCGAAAACAACCCACCAGCGGATTCTGATGGTTATGTCCAGTGTTTTCTACAACTGGTTTGAAGGCAAAAAGTGTACCCCCATGTTTGCACCTTATGATATCACCCTTCAAAGAAATGAAAACAATAAAAATGTAGTGCAGCCCGACCTTATGGTGATATGCGACCTTGACGAAAAGCTTGGGGATGATGATTATTACAAAGGCGTACCCACTCTTACAGTTGAGATAATCTCGCGTTCTACGAAAAGCAAGGATTATGTGCGAAAGCTGGATCTATATATGAGCTGTGGCGTGTGCGAATATTGGATTGTGGATCCCGAAAACAGAGAAGTACAGATTTATTTGTTTGAAAACAGGGATATATTGTCTAATAAGACTTTCTCCTTTAATGATGACATTAAATCCTTTTATTTTGAAGGCCTGGCCTTAACCCTTCGTGATTTTTAGGAAAAAGGAAGCAGGGCGAAATTGTTTCCGCTCTGCTCCCTATAGGTAAGATTTGAGAATATGTCAATGTTGCATTCGTCTTATCCGCATTTGCTGAAGCCACAGTGGCGGCAAATGACGCATCCACCCTCATGCTCTACCGATTTACCGCAATCGGGGCATACTCTAATGTTCAGTAAATCACCTACATCCACACTTTCCGCACCGTAATCCGTGTCTTCCTCCTGCACACCATGCTCCGCATTGTCTTCATCTGCCGGTGCATAGGCAAACCTTGCCGTGGGCACGGGTGAGTTTTGAGAATATTCCGACGCCTTCCCACGACTTTCAATGTACTTTTCGCTTCCGCTTTTTCCGTTTTGAAGCTTATATACCTTTTCAATCAGCCTTCCAATTGCATCCGGGCAGGATGTAACCTTTAGCCCCTTTTGCCTGATAGTGGAAGGGCACCTGATGCCTTTGAGCTGCTCAACTATGGATCTCGCGTCCAAGCCTGATCTCAATGCAATGGATATAAGACGACTGGTCGCTTCTGACTGCGATGGACAACCGCCGGCGCGCCCGGTGTTGGTAAATACCTCACAAATCCCATTTTTATCGTAATTAACTGTAATATATAGATTTCCGCAACCAATTTTGACCTTTTCCGTAAAGCC
>CAYOKA010000261.1:0-2364 GCA_964404395.1 uncultured Oscillospiraceae bacterium
TTTATTAAGGAGCTTGGTCCGAAATGATTCATAAGATAAACCTCCAGCTTTTTGCTTCATCAGGAGCTGGTGGAGGAGAGAAAACAGAAAAGGCGACTCCCAAAAAACGTCGTGAAGCCAGACAAAAGGGTCAGGTTTTCCAAAGTAGAGAAATATCTTCTGCATTGGTTTTACTTTTTGTTTTTGTTGGACTAAAGATATTCATTAACAATATTGGTGCTCAGCTTAGCGAGTTTACAACAAAGGTTTTCACCGAATATACCCAAATTGAAGATTTATATATGCCCGATGTGTTAGCTCGCGTTTTTATTGACGGAACCATAGTTCTATTCAAATGCGTCGGGCCAATTATGCTCATTGCCCTACTGTCAGGTATAATCATAAGCTATGCACAGGTAGGATTTCTATTTACCTTTGACACATTAAAGCCCCAATTTAGTAGAATCAATCCAATTAATGGCTTGAAAAGAATTTTTTCAATGCAAGGTCTTGTGAATCTTCTAAAATCTATTTTAAAGGTTGTTGCGATTGCTTATGTGACCTATACATATTTGAACGGCAAGACACATGCAGTAATAAGTCTTATGGATATGGAGCTGACTCAGATTGCTTTATTTATAGGCACTACCACTATAGATCTTGCAATACGTATCTGTGTTGTTCTTATTGTACTGGGCATATTTGATTTTGGTTACCAATGGTGGGAATATGAAAAGGAAATGAGAATGACTAAACAGGAAGTGAAGGAAGAATACAAACAGGTTGAGGGTAATCCCGAGATCAAGGGAAAAATCCGACAAAAGCAAAGACAGATGTCAATGCGCAGAATGATGCAGGAAGTACCGAAGGCTGATGTAATAATAACAAATCCAACCCATTTCGCATGCGCACTAAAATATGATGCCAATGAAACGTCTGCGCCGTTACTGTTGGCAAAGGGTCAGGATTATATTGCAATTAGGATAAAGGAAATAGCAAAGGAAGCTAAGGTCGAAATTGTTGAAAACAAACCGCTGGCGAGGGCCATTTATGATACAGTAGAAATAGGGCAGGAGATTCCCCAGCATTTGTATCAGGCAGTGGCTGAGGTTCTTGCATTTGTATACAGCTTGAAGGGCAATCCGAAAGCAGGATAAGTATTGAGAAAGGGAGGTTGACAGTATTTGAGAGCAAGAGAAATATCTATTCCGGTCATTATTATCGCAATCATTCTGGCATTTATTATTCCCTTGCCTGGGTTTATTATTGATATTCTTTTGTCAATCAATATCATGGTTTCAGTTGTCATTTTACTCAATACCGTATATATGAGTGAACCGCTGCAGCTTTCCATATTTCCATCACTATCGGTTATTACGACATTGTTTAGGCTGGCGCTTAGTGTCAGCTCCTCCAGAATGATTATTGGCCAAGGAGAGGCGGGCAGCGTCATTGAAGGATTTGGGACCTTTGTTGCGGGAAACAATTTGGTTGTGGGATTTATTATATTTATACTGATTACCCTTGCCAACTTCCTGGTTATCACCAAAGGAGCTGAAAGGGTCGCAGAAGTCGCAGCAAGATTTACTTTGGATGCAATGCCAGGTAAACAGATGGCAATTGATGCTGATCTGAATTCCGGACTGATTAATGAAACAGAGGCAAAGACCAGAAGACAGAAGGTCCAAAGAGAGGCAGACTTCTATGGTTCAATGGACGGTGCCAGTAAATTTGTCAAAAGCGATGCCATCATGGGCATTATCATTACGATTGTTAACATCATTGGCGGACTCATCATGGGCATGGTTATAAGAGGTGAGAGCTTCGATGAAGCGCTTACATCTTATGCCATCCTGACCATTGGAAGTGGGCTTGCCACTCAAATTCCGGCCCTTATGGTATCCACCGCAACCAGCTTTATTGTTACGAGAGCCGCGTCCGATTCTGACATGAGCATGGATTTTATAGACCAGCTCTTCGGAAATCCTAAGGTGCTGTATTTGGCAGCCGGAATGTCTTTAATTCTTGCAATATTCCTTCCGACAGTACCCTTTTTGTTGCTTGCCGCTATTTTAGCCTTCTTGGGCTATACCATATCAAAGCAAAAAACAGCGGATCAAAAGAAGCAGGAGGTTATTGTAGAGGAAAGCGAAGTTGAAGAAATACGCAAACCTGAAAATGTCGTTTCACTCCTTCAGATTGATCCAATTGAGTTGGAATTCGGCTACGGTGTAATACCATTGGCTGATGTTAACCAGGGCGGGGATTTACTGGACAGGGTTGTGATGATTAGAAGACAGCTGGCCCTCGAGCTTGGAATGATCGTACCAATAATAAGACTCAGGGATAATATACAGCTTGCGCCAAACGAGTATCAGATAAAAA
>CAYOKA010000262.1:0-2312 GCA_964404395.1 uncultured Oscillospiraceae bacterium
ATTCTCATTGCGCTTGTTGCTTTGTGGGACACTATCATTGTAAAGCCTTTGAAAATATTCGCCGTATTCCTGCATGAGATGGGACATTCGCTGATGGCGGTAATATTCGGCAACGGAATTAGGGGCTTTAGCATTAATATGAATGAGGGCGGATATGCATTAACCTTGCCCAAAAGTGAGTTTTCAGCGTTTATGATTGTCAACGGCGGTTATCTGGGAAGTGTGTTCTTCGCGTTACTCATACTCGGACTAAAAAGGACCTCTTTAAAAAGGTATATCCTTGGTGCATCTGCAATAATACTCTTGGGTGTTTCCATAGCATACGGCAAATCAATCTTCACCATCATCTATGCGGCTATATTCGCAGGCCTTGTGCTGCTGCTCTACATGCTGCGCAATGATAAGCTCAACGATTGGGTCATAGATATACTTGGGGTAACCAGTGCGGCTTATGCTGTGTATGACACCTTTGTGGACACCATATTACTACAGATTAACCTCAGGCTGCAATGGATTCGCGGCTGGAAGACAACACAGCCGCTTACCGATGCGGTACAGCTGCAGAACATGACGGGGATTCCGGCTGTGGTTTGGGGCATTATCTGGTTATCAATCGCATGTGTAGCTTTATATTTTATGATATCGGGGAGCAAGTCCTCAGGTAGGCGGTCAAGCACTGCAAAAAGCAGAAAGCATTCAGCATAGGGAGGTAGGGAGCATATGGATAAGCTTGCGCAGATGAAGGGAAAAATCGAGTTGCTCAATGAAGCATCCAAGGCCTATTACCAGGAAAACAGAGAAATTATGTCCAATTATGAATATGACAAGCTGTATGATGAGTTGATACAGATGGAAGCGGAGACGGGAATTGTTCTGTCAAACAGCCCGTCGATTAATGTTGGATATGAGCTGATGACAAGCCTTCCAAAGGAACGACATGAAAGGCCTATGTTATCTCTGGACAAGACCAAGGACACATCTGTGCTGAGGGAATGGCTTGGTCAACAGGTAGGCCTGCTCTCGTGGAAGCTGGATGGGCTTACGATTGTTTTGTCCTATGCCGATGGAAAGCTCGAAAAGGCTGTTACCAGAGGAAATGGCGAGGTCGGCGAGGTTGTGACAAATAATGTGAGAGTGTTCAAAAATATACCTCTCAACATTTCTTATAAGGGCAATCTCGTTTTAAGAGGGGAAGCGGTTATCAGCTATTCTGATTTCGAGAGAATAAATCAGGAAATTGACGATGTCAATTCCAAGTACAAAAACCCAAGAAACCTATGCAGTGGATCTGTTAGGCAGCTCAACAATAAAGTTACGGCTCAGCGGAATGTTAAGTTCTATGGCTTTTCAGTTGTTAAGGCAGAGGGCACTGATTTCGTCAATTCAAGGGAAGCTCAGTTGAAATGGCTAACCGGTCTGGGCTTCGACACAGTCGCCTACAAAAAAGTGGATAAGGACAACATAGAAGAAGCAGTTTCCTGGTTTGCTCAGCATATTGATAAGCTTGACATACCATCGGACGGGCTGGTTCTGACCTATGACGATATTCAATATGGACAGTCCCTGGGCGCGACGGCAAAGTTTCCCCGCGATTCCATCGCCTTTAAATGGTCAGATGAGGTAAAGGAGACGAAGTTAATTGAGATAGAGTGGAGCGCTTCGCGCACAGGCTTAATCAACCCGATTGCCATTTTTGAGCCTGTTGATCTGGAGGGAACGACGGTCAGCCGCGCAAGCCTTCACAACATCAGCATAATGGAGGAGCTGGAAATCGGAATTGGGGACACTATCCGCGTATACAAGGCTAACATGATCATCCCGCAGGTATCGGACAACCTGACCAGAAGCGGTGATGTAAGTATACCCGGGGAATGTCCCGTTTGCAGCTCAGATGCTCAGATTAGACAAAATAATGATGTAAAGTCTTTGTACTGTACTAATGAAGATTGCCCTGCAAAGCAAATCAAATTATTCACCCTGCTTGCAAGTAGGGATGCACTAAATATAGAAGGGCTGTCGGAGGCGACAATAGAAAAGTTCATCGCCGCGGGATTGATTAAAGAGCCGGCCGATTTATTTAGCATTGAAAAGCATAAGGATAAGATTGTTGTTATGGAGGGCTTCGGTGAGAAATCCTACAGCAATCTGCTTACGGCCATAAACAAGTCCAGAAGCACTACTGTTGTCCGGCTGTTATATGGGCTGGGCATCCCGAATGTGGGGATATCCAATGCGAAATTGATTGCCCGCAGGTTCGACTACAGCTGGAGTGATATAGAAAAAGCCACATACGATCAGCTCATTGAGATCAA
>CAYOKA010000263.1:0-2285 GCA_964404395.1 uncultured Oscillospiraceae bacterium
TAAGCCTGTTTGATAAACTAAATGCTAATGAAGGGCTGGCAGATAGCCGACAAGAGTGTTTTGCACTTACCGATATCGGGCTGGTATGGAAAGAAGAGAAGGGTTTGTCCGACAAAAAGCCCGGCAAATTCAAATTTGATGTCGTGATTGGCAATCCTCCATATCAGGAGGAATCTACCGGAGATGGTACACAAGCCCCGCCAATTTATCATAAGTTTATGGAGGAGGCCTATAAGATAGCAAATAAGGTCAGCTTCATTACACCCGCTCGTTTTCTTTACAATGCAGGTGCGACTCCAAAAGCATGGAACAAAAAGATGCTGGAAGATGAGCATTTGAAAGTAGAGTACTATGAGCAAAATAGTTCCAAAGTGTTTAGAAATACCGATATCAAGGGAGGGGTTGCTGTCACCTATCGCGATTCCGATACCGCCTTTGGCGCAATAGGAACATTTACTGCATTTCAAGAATTAAACAATATTATTAAAAAGGTGGTTAGCATGAGTAGTGAGAGCTTTAGCAGTATCATCTTTGGTCAAGAAATATATAAGTATACAGAAAAGCTTCACGAAGAACATCCTGAAGCAGAGGGATTGCTCAGCAAGAACCATAAATACGATATAAAGACAAGTGCGTTTGACAGGTTAGCTATCATCTTTCATGACAATAAACCCGACGATGGGAACTTATATATTAGAATGTTAGGTCTTCAAAACAACAAGCGTGTATATAAATGGGTTCATCGCGATTATATTTCAGAGCATGCAAGTTTGGGTAAATACAAAGTGTTTATTCCTGCAGCGAATGGCAGCGGGGCTTTTGGCGAAGTTCTGAGTACACCCCTTATTGGCACCCCTCTAATTGGTTCTACGCAAACATTTTTAACGATTGGGATATTTGATACTAAAGAAGAAGCGAATGCAACGTTGAAATATGTCCGCTCCAAGTTTGCCCGTGCTCTGTTGGGAGTCCTAAAGGTTACACAGCACAATACTTCCGAGAAATGGAAGTATGTACCTCTCCAGGACTTCACCACTGAATCAGACATCGACTGGTCAAAGTCAGTTCGCGAAATAGATCAGCAACTATATAAGAAATATGGACTTGACGAAACTGAAATTGAGTTCATCGAGTCGCATGTAAAGGAGATGGAGTGATGGCAAACACGACAATTAAGACCATTGATCAGGCGAGCCCTACCATTTACGCATATGTTACTCCGAATGATGTGTCCAAAAGGGGCTGGGTCAAGATCGGCTATACAGACCGTGATGCCGAAACACGCATCAGGGAACAGACTCATACCTCAGGCACAAAATATGAATTGCTCTGGTCACACGATGCAAGATATGATGGTGGCGAGTATTTTATTGATACTGATTTTCATTGGCACTTGATGCAATGCGGTATTGAGCGGGGCAGATTCCAGCACTCAGGCAGGCTGTCTGAGTGGTTTTATTTCGGTGAGGGAAAAGAGAAGCAATCAGATGAGTTGTTTAGGAAATTTGTATTTAAGGATTACAGTCAGATACAGTTTCCTGCCCAGGGGACACAGTACCAACTCCGGGAGGAACAAGCCGATGCTGTTGCGAGAACACTTGCATATATGAAATCAGGCAAGGAGCCGACGGACTTCCTTTGGAATGCAAAGCCCCGCTTTGGAAAGACCCTTGCGACCTATGATTTCATCCGTAAGGGCGGCTTTATTAATGTCTTGATAGTCACCAATCGCCCTGCAATAGCCAATTCCTGGTACGATGATTTTGAAAAATTTATAAAATGGCAAGAATCCGATATGTTATTTGTATCCGAGACTGATTCCCTAAGGAAAACCAGGGCCTTGTCTCGTGCAGAGTATCAGCAGATTCTATCGGATTGTGACCATCTGGATTCCAGTGACTTCAAGCAAATAGCCTTTGTAAGTCTGCAGGATTTGAAAGGATCGGTCTTCTTTGGCGGAGACATTGAAAAGCTTGAGTGGGTAGCCGGGATTAAGTGGGATCTGCTCGTGGTTGATGAAGCCCATGAAGGGGTAGATACATCAAAGACCGATTGGGCCTTTTCAAGAATAATACGCAAATTCACGCTGCATATGTCCGGCACTCCCTTTAAGGCCATCGCAAGCAGCAAATTCAGGGCGGAGCAAATATACAACTGGTCGTATGCCGATGAGCAGGAAAAAAAGAAAAACTGGGACTACGATAAGGGCAGCAATCCATATGAGCCATTGCCTCAGCTAAACATGTTTACATACCAGCTCTCAGCGATGATTGAGGAGAAGCTTC
>CAYOKA010000264.1:0-2272 GCA_964404395.1 uncultured Oscillospiraceae bacterium
GGATCTCTTACAATAGAGGGTGAAAGCTCATCCAGCGGATGGATGTTGGTTTCCCCTTCAAAGCGGATATCCTTGATATTAAGCTCCTCAGCAAGCTTTTGCAATTCACAGTTTCTGCTTCTTACACAGGTGAGGCATTTCTTGTCGTGATTAGACAGGATAAGCTCCAGCGTAACCTTCCTTGACTCCCTGACCTTTGGAGTCTGGGTGTATATCTCCAAACCTTCGGATACCGGATAAACACATGCCGCCTGAAGGCTTCTTGCTCCCTTAATCTCAACAACACACATCCTGCATGCGCCGATTTCGTTTATATCTTTAAGAAAGCAAAGCGTCGGTATATCAATATTTGCATATCTTGCCGCTTCAAGAACTGTATAGTCCTTCGGAACTTGAATTTTCCGCGTATCTATCATAATATTGACCATTTCCATATACGTACACTCCTCCTTTTGTGACATTTACCTTTAAACATTCTTAAATATGGCTTTGAACGGGCATTTCTCCATACAAGCACCACATTTGATACATTTATCCTGATCAATAACATACGGAACCTTCTTCTCTCCGCTTATAGCATTAACCGGACAGTTCTTTGCACATATACCGCAGCTCTTACACAGGTCTGCCTGGATAACATATCTCATCATAGACTTGCAGACGCCTGCGGGGCATTTCTTATCCTTTACATGGGCAATATATTCATCCTTGAAATATTTCAAGGTGCTCAGAACAGGCTGCGGAGCCGATTGTCCAAGTCCGCATAATGCAGAGGAAATGATGTTCTTCGACAGAACCTCAAGCTTTTCGATGTCTTCCATCTCGCCCTTACCGCCTGTTATCCTCTCCAATATCTCCAGCATTCTCTTAGTACCAATACGACAAGGTGGGCATTTCCCGCATGATTCTTCAACTGTAAACTCCAGGAAGAACTTTGCGATATCAACCATACAGTTGTCCTCGTCCATGATAATAAGACCGCCTGAGCCCATCATTGAACCGATTTCCTTCAATGTTTCATAGTCTATGGGCGTATCTATAAGGCTTGCAGGAATACAGCCGCCGGAAGGCCCTCCGGTCTGAGCAGCCTTAAACTTCTTTCCATTCGGGATTCCGCCGCCAATATCATAAACAACTTCTCTCAGAGTAGTGCCAATGGGAACCTCAACAAGACCTGTGTTATTAATTTTGCCGCCTACCGCAAACACCTTTGTGCCCTTGCTTTTTTCGCTTCCTATAGTTGTAAACCAATCTGCTCCCTTAGTAAGGATAATCGGAATATTTGCATAGGTTTCAACGTTATTGAGTAAGGTCGGCTTCTGCCACAGTCCTCTTACTGCCGGGAACGGCGGCTTCGGCTTTGGTTCGCCCCTCTTGCCCTCTATAGACGTAATTAGCGCCGTTTCTTCTCCGCATACAAAAGCACCGGCACCAAGTCTCAATTCCAGATCAAAGCTGAAGTCAGTTCCAAGTATATTATTGCCTAAAAGCCCATAGTCCTTTGCCTGCTCGATGGCTATATTAAGCCTCTTGACGGCAATCGGATATTCTGCTCTTACATATATATAGCCTTGATTGGAACCAATGCAATAGCCCGCAATAATCATGGCTTCAATTACGCTATGGGGGTCGCCCTCAAGAACACTTCTGTCCATAAATGCGCCCGGATCGCCTTCGTCGGCATTACAGGCTATAATTTTGTCATCGCCCTTAGCCTTGGCTGTCAATTCCCATTTCAAGCCGGTTGGGAATCCTGCTCCACCTCTGCCTCTAAGTCCTGATTTTTTTATTTCGTCTATAACATCCTCAGGTGTCATTTCAGTCAAAGCTTTCTGAAGTGCCTTATACCCGTCATAGGCAATATACTCATCAATGTTTTCAGGATTGATGATACCGCAGTTTCTCAGTGCAATCCTGACCTGGTTCTTGAAGAAGCTTACGTTCTCCAAGGATTTGGATGCATCCCCAGCTTCCGTATCGCCTGCCATCAATCTTTTGACCAGTCTGCCCTTTATCAGATGCTCCTCTACTATTTCCTTCACATCTTCTACTCTAACCATTGTATACATAGCGCCTTCGGGATATACGACAACAATCGGCCCTTGTGCACAAAGCCCAAAGCAACCGGTTGTAACAATCTTGACTTCCTTTTCCAGCTTATTTTTTTTCAGCTGATCAGCGAACTCCTGCTGAATCTTCGGTGAGTCCGATGATGTACATCCCGTTCCCCCGCAAATCAGCACATGCGCCCTGAAATAATCCATTTTGCTCC
>CAYOKA010000265.1:0-2248 GCA_964404395.1 uncultured Oscillospiraceae bacterium
TGGACCCATAAAATTTTGCGATAGAAAGTGCTTATCGTACTTTTCTGTACGGTGAAAGTTATTCATATTTTTACCTCCGAAGTTTGTTCTAGAGTGTATCCCAATACGGATAAACATCAGCAAAGAATAAAGACCTGTTTTGCAGAAGGAGAAAAGCCTGATATCTGATACTATCGTCTTTTGATGTTAACCATTCGATAAGCTGAGGAATATCCTCTTTACTCAGCGCCTTCGCTGCTTCCTGCAAATCGCTTTTTGAAATGGACATAAGACTTTCTATTGTGTCTCTTTCACTTGTGCTCACTCTGCAATAGATTCCGACGTTCTTTTCCAATCGGTCATTCTTTGCGGGGATATACCAAATCTTTGAATCCATCTTGCGCAAATGATAAGTAGGCTGTTATCTGTTTTCTGGAGTTGCAAAACCACAAGATATAGTGCCGGATGTTTACTTGTCAGTCTATCAGCCGTATAGTCATACGGCACTACGAAAATCACCGATTTTTACGGTATTTTTTCGTAGCTTTCCCTGGCATCGTTGACCTTCATACTTTGCTAAAAAATCATAGTCGAAAAATAGTCGTTGGGGGTTTCATGCCGTCTAATGAGGCTGACAGCGCCATTACTTTGAAGAAGAAGCTCTGCCGGCCGCAGCCTGCCGTTGAAGTTATTGCTGTGGCTATAGGCATAGGCACCTGCGTCATGAAACACGAGCAGGTCACCTGCAGTTATTTTGGGGAGAAGCCTGTCAGTTGCGAAACGGTCTCGGTCCTCGCAAAGCGCACCGGTAATTTCATAGTGCTGAACAATCTCTGCCGATTCCTTTCCCATGATGGTGATATGATGGTAGTTGTTATATTTTGATGGGCTCATAAAGCTATTGGTTGAAGCATCTAAGCCAATAAAAGTTTTATAGGACTGCTTCACATGAAGGACTCTTGAAACAAAATATCCGTATGGCCCGATCATATGAATTCCCAGCTCTGTGCAAATAGAAACAGGGGGAAGAGTGCTTTTGCCGATAGTTTCGTCATAAGCTATCTTAATTTGCAGGCTGATTGCTTCAATGTCTGTAGGCTCATCCTCAGCATGATAAGGAATGCCGATGCCTCCGGCCAGATTTACAAAATCAATGACGATGCCTGTCTTCTCAAATAGCTCCACAGCAAAGGCAAAAACCTTACGAGCGTTTATACCTAAAAACTCAGGATTGCGCTTATGACATCCGAATTGTGCATGAATACCAAAGTGCTTCGCTCCCAAATTATGCACTGCGGGGTAGGCGGCTTCCAGTTGGGGCTTTGTGGAGCCGAATTTGCTGTTTGTAAAATCGATAAGGACGGACTCGCCATATTTTAACTGATCACCAAAATTCAATCTGAAACAGATGGTTTCCGGGATACCGGTGCAAGCCTCCAAAATTGGAATATGTGCTGCATCATCCAGATTAATAATGGCGCCAAGCCGGGAGGCATACTGATACTCTTCAGCAGTTGTGACATTTGAGGTGAACATGATGTTGTGACCTTCATAACCGCAACGCTCTGCAAGCAGCAGTTCAGTCAGAGAAGCGCATTCGGCACCACAGCCTTCCTGCTGAAAAAGCTTTAGAATTTTAGGTGTCGGTGTGGATTTGACTGCGAAATACTCCTTGAAACCCGGATTCCACTGAAAGGCATTCCTCAGGCGGCGTATATTGTTTCTAATGGCAGTTTCATCATATATATAGAAAGGTGTATGAAAAGTAGAGGCAATATGTTCGAGTTCGGATTCGCGAAATGGAACAGTTTTCATCTTTTATTACTCCTTCTTTTATGTGATATAATGATTATTAAGGTTTATTACATCTGCACACTTTCAAGAAAGGAAATGAAAAAAAGAAGTTCCGGATGTTGTTTTAACTTCAACCGTCTGAAACCGTAATTGGCATTTTACCAGGTAAATACTGGGCTTTCGGTTTTTTACCTTGCAATGTAAAGATGAAAACTATTATTATAGATTTTTGCATTTAATGTCCCCAGCATAAATGGTGAAGGTACGACCTGTCTTCGTTTCTTGAGCCGTATTCTTTTCATCATCCAGATACGTTTCTGCCTTTCTATAATCGAATCCGATATCACCTTTAACAATGTCAAGAGCAATGCTGCCTGCTATATCGGTTGCGAAAATCTTTTGTAATAATTTGTTTAAAACATCTGGCCGGTTTCTATCGTCGGCCCTGAAAGCTCTTCCAATCCAGCCACCTGTT
>CAYOKA010000266.1:0-2221 GCA_964404395.1 uncultured Oscillospiraceae bacterium
CTGTACCTGTGAATTGCCCGGACTGGTATGGAGGTGCATCTATTCCCGCATGTGCTATCAGAGCCTTTCCACTATGGAATCGCCTTACGTCCCCTATCTCTGCTATCAGCTTGGGAGCCAAGACATTGCCTACTCCGCCCATCGCTCGTACAACAGGATATTCCGGCATGGTCTGGCTAATTCCTGCATCTGTGTTAAAATCCTCATCAGAGTGTTATCAACTTCTCGTAATACCCTTACGGCCTCCTGTACCAGCATTTTGACGGATGGGGTACTTGAGGAAAGAGTAGGGATGCCTTCTTTGGCCAGTGCATAAATCTTTGCAGCTTTATATGGGTGCGAGCTTTGTAGGAGGCAGCAATTCAAATCTGCTTTATGTTCTGCTTGCGGTTGGTGGTATCAGTTGGGCGCTAATTAATATTAATTCCTATCCTATGGTGGTAGAAATGACGTCAAACAAAGGGATTGGAAAGTACACCGGCTATTACTACTTCTTCTCCATGCTAGCGGCGATTGTCAGCCCAATACTCTTTGGATACATAAAGGATATGATCGGAGACGAGTTCCTCTTCTTATATTCCAGCATATCAATGGTACTTGCCTTCTTCTTCATGATGCTCGTGAAGCATGGCGAACCCAGGACTGAAGCGAAAAAAGGTTTTGAAAATATTGAGCATATGGAATAATCATTAATAATAGCTATATGTGAAGGCATACCAGGTCAAAATGGTTAGAATTGATGCCTTTGGGGTATTGTCAGGTAATCGGATTAGGGGGATTTAAGTTATTATGCTGGGGTGGAAAGAGTTTGAGGATAAGTGCACTGCCTGCATGAAATGTGATCTTGGGAGAACCAGGACAAATATAGTCATTGAGCGTGGATCGAGGACAGCATCGCTAATGCTAATCGGCGAAGGGCCAGGAAAACAAGAGGACGAGCAGGGGAAGCCCTTCGTAGGTGCTGCGGGACAATTGCTTGATCTGCTACTGTCAGGCCTAATGTTTGATGAAGATGAATACTATATATGCAATGTTGTCAAGTGCCGTCCCCCTTCAAACCGAACTCCGACAGATGATGAGGCTCTGACCTGCCTGCCGTGGCTGAGAAATCAGGTTGCCTTGATTAGACCGAGGATTATGGTATGTATGGGGTCTACCGCAGCGAAGTATATTATCGATAAGAATGCGAAGATAACACAAATCAGAGGACAGTGGATTGAGCGTAAGGGCTTTTGGATTATGCCCACATTCCATCCGGCTGCATTATTGCGTGATGCGTCTAAAAAGGCGCTACTCTTTGAGGACATGAAGAAGGTAAGGGTCAAATTTACAGACATTTGCGAGGAAAATCCGGCTAAAGTTTAGAGAACGGTTGGAGAGAACAGATGAAACATGAAAAGCTTTCGAATTTATATAAGGAATATGCTGACCAATTTTCGGGTAATGAGTTTGTATTCGGATGCGGCCGCACAGAACCCAAGCTGCTTTTGATAGGAGAGGCACCGGGGCGTGAGGAGGTAAAGCTATCGCGCCCTTTTTCAGGAGCAGCTGGAAAAAATCTGGATGAATTTCTTCAACTTGCACAAATCAGTCGAGAGGAGATTTTTATCACCAATGCAATTAAGTACAGGCTATCTAAGGTGAGCCCCAAAACAGGCAGATTATCAAACAGACCTTCTACAAGGGATGAAATAATGTCGAGTAGAGTGTTTTTAATCAAGGAAATAGAGTTAATCAGCCCGGCCTGCGTTGTAACCCTTGGGAATGTTCCGCTGCGAGCTGTTATGGGTGATTTATCCTTAAGCATTGGGCAAATGCATGGCAAGCCTGTTTATGAAAAAGTAGGGAATAGAGATATTATGCTTTTCCCCCTTTATCACCCCGCCAGCATAATATACAACCAAAGCCTGAAGCAGACCTGCCGGGATGACATTTTGAAGCTTCGGGATACTGTAATTTCCTGATGAGAGGCCCTGTGGTTAGCCTAATTTTTTGTCTCTGTATGGCGAAAGCCTGTATGCAATTTTCCCTTAAATCCTTTTGCCAGGCTGCTTATAGCCTCCCAGTTAATGAAAAGCAGAGAAGCACCAACGACAACAGACCTATAGCGGTATATTGTATCGGAAACATTTTCAACGACCATTGCATTAATAAGTATGTAGGAGATGAGAAATGCCATTATCCCCAGAGGCATTATCTCCTTCTTCCTTATAGCCAAGAT
>CAYOKA010000267.1:0-2208 GCA_964404395.1 uncultured Oscillospiraceae bacterium
GTTTGTTTTTGACCGACGCAATCTTTCCATATCTTTTTGCTCCTTCTATTCTCATCTACTCATTCTTATTGTAAATGTGTTTACACAAGATAATACGTATACTTTGCAATAATGTCTATTAGTTTCAGAAAAATAAATGCGGCAATGCCGGAGGCACACTATTGTTCACCATAATATGCCTTTACCGGCTTACCGCAACCTGTAAACGAAATGAATAAATGTCTGGCCCCCCTAGTCGGCCTTAGGTGCCTTAGGAGCCTGAGAAGGTAATTCGTCCAGTAATTCCACCTTTGCGACTTCATTATTCAAACTGACTCCCAGCACGTTTACATTGATACTTAAAACTTCAAGTCCGGTCATATCCTCTACTGTCTCGCGTACTCTTTTCTGCATATCACGGGCAACCTCATGGATTTTGCAGCCGTACTGCATGACAACAGCCAAATCGATATTGACCTGGTCTTCTTTCATCTCTACTTTTATTCCTTTGCCGGGCGTCTTTCTGCCAAGCATTCCTGCAATGCCATCAACGAAACCGCCGCTCATTGATGTAACATGCTCATTTTCTGATGCTGCTATACCTGCAATCGTTGCAATTACTTCCTCAGAAATCTTGATTTTATCCTCTCTGACTTGTTCCTTCAACGGTTCATTCATAATAACATCCTCCAATCTTTTTTATTTGAGCTTAAAAGTTATTAAAAATCTGCCGATTTTGTGGTTCTTGGGAAAGGAATAACATCCCTGATATTTGCCATACCGCTTAGATACATTATGGCTCTTTCAAAGCCCAGCCCAAACCCTGCATGCTTGGTACCACCATATTTGCGTAGATCCATATACCACTGATAGTCCTCCTGTGAAAGACCCATTTCCTTTATGCGATCGGAAAGCATTTCCAGCCGCTCTTCTCGCTGACTTCCCCCAATAATCTCACCAACTCCGGGCACCAGAAGATCCATAGCCGCCACCGTCTTACCGTCATCGTTCAGTCTCATATAAAATGCCTTTATATCCTTTGGATAATCCGTGACAAATATCGGTTTTTTAAATATCCTTTCCGTCAGAAATCTCTCATGTTCCGTTTGAAGATCACCTCCCCATTTTACGGGATACTCGAAGCTTGAATCTTCCTTTTCCAGAAGCTCAACCGCCTGTGTATAAGTGACATGTTCGAATTTTGAGTTCAGCACATTACTAAGTCTGTCCAGAAGCGTATTATCAATAAGCCTGTTAAAAAACTCCAGCTCCTCAGGAACATTATCCAGGCAATACTGAATTAGGTACTTCATCATTTCTTCAGCAAGCTCCATATCCTCCTGAAGACCGGCAAATGCGATTTCAGGCTCGATCATCCAGAATTCCGAGGCATGTCTTGCCGTATTTGAGTTTTCAGCACGGAAGGTAGGGCCGAAGGTGTATACCTTACCGAAGGCCATACAGTAGGCTTCTGCAGTAAGCTGTCCGCTCACCGTAAGACTTGTTTGTTTCCCGAAAAAATCTTCACTGTAATCAATACTCCCCTTCTCGTCTCTCGGCAGATTATTAAAATCCAGCGTTGTTACCTGAAACATTTCCCCTGCGCCTTCACAGTCGCTTCCGGTAATGATGGGTGTCTGCACATAAACAAAGCCCCTTTCCTGAAAGAACCTGTGAATTGCGAAGGATAACGCACTTCTGAGTCTGAACACAGCGGAGAAGGTGTTTGTTCTCGGTCTCAAGTGTGCAATGGTACGTAGAAATTCAAAGGAATGGCGTTTTTTCTGCAAAGGATAATCCGTTGCGCAAAAGCCCTCCACTTCGATAGCGGATGCCTTAATTTCAAAGGGCTGCTTGGCACCCGGCGTCGCAACAAGCTCTCCCCGGGCTTTTATAGAGGAGCCCTGGGGCAGCTTTGCGATCTCCCTGAAATTGTCAATAGCTCCCTCCTCAAAAACGATTTGAAGGTTTCTGAAAAATGAACCATCGTTCAATTCAATAAAACCAAAAGTCTTGGAATCCCTGATAGTTCTGACCCACCCAGTTAACTCGATCTGCTCGCCAAGGTATTGATCTGTTTGTCTGAATAGTTGCTTTATGCTCGCTTTCATGTGTCACTCCTCCTCAAAATGCAAGTATTGCTTTGGTTAGTATAAGGTTCTTGTGAGTTGTCTTGTGAGGTTATTATATCATGAAATCACATTGCCGATAGATTTCATGATATAATTG
>CAYOKA010000268.1:0-2186 GCA_964404395.1 uncultured Oscillospiraceae bacterium
AGGCAGGGGTCTTAGGAGCATTTGATAATCTCCTCCAGTTTCTCCCTGAGCAGCTCAACATCCACCGACGTGTTCACACAAGGCCCTTGAGGCCTTTGATTCAATACGCCTACCACAGGAATACTACTCACATCTGATATGCCGATGGCGAGATCTCTCTCACATGCAACCGAAAGCACAATCTCGGGCTTCTGCTTGACAATGGCATTGCGTGCAGCAGTACCGCCCGTAACAACAACTGCCTCTATACCCTTTTCCTCTGACAGCTCTCTAATAGCTCCGATAGTGCATTTGCCGCACTTTTTGCATCTTGTGATATCCCCTGTGATTTTCAGATTACACTCGGAGTTCTGCAGACAGTGAGGCAGCAGAAGCAATATCTTATCAGCGCTTTTTCGTATATTCCCGGACTTTACAAAAAGATTGTTTATGTCAATGAAAAGGCCTCGTATCATGTCCTTATCCTTATTGAAAAGGCCTGTTACGAAAAGAGCAAAGGGCATGACCAGCTTCAGACCAATCCTTACCGGAACAAGCAGCAATGGATGTATCTTTCTTTTCTTTACCGTTATTAAAATAGCAGCCATTGACACAAGGACCGTAACCATTATGACAATTAAAAGAATTATCAGCACGGACAAAATTCTATTATACAAATCGATAGAAGAAAGCCTGTAGCTGTAGGTAAACAGCCCGGCTATCACTCCTACTACTACAACAAGCAAAAGTGAATAGCTCATAAAGCTGCGAAGCCTTTTATCCAAGTATTTCACCCTCATCCATATTGTGACCGCAATCACATACATTCAATCTCTTGCAGTTATCAAGCTGCAGCTCATTTATTAAAAGGCAGCCATCTCCTGTTGCAACAATAAGGCTTTGCTTAAATATTTTCAGTATCTCACCCTGCCTGTGTGTAGCAGCCAATTTGTTAAGCTCAGGCTCCATGGCTCGTTCACGGGAATCTACGGGACAGCTTTCCAAAAGCGTTGTTTTCCACACCTTCATCCTCGTCTCCCTATAAAAAGTATAGGCTCCCGGCCATGGGTTTGCCCCCCTCACCAGATTATGTATCTCAAGAGCGCTTTTGCTCCAGTCAATCAATCCCATCTCCTTCGTCATCATCGGCACATAAACTGCCTTGGAATCATCCTGGGGCGTTCTGGTCAGCGTCCCCTTCTCAAGAGCCTCCAATGTTTCTATCAGCACCCTGGCACCAAGCTCCTTAAGCCGATCAAAAAGCTCCTGACTGTTCATGTCATCATCGATGGCAACTTCCCTTTTAAGCAGGATATCTCCGGTATCCATACCTTCATCCATAAACATCGTTGTGATTCCAGTTGCCGAATCTCCATTGATTATAGCCCACTGTATGGGCGCGGCTCCTCTATATTTGGGCAACAGCGAGGCGTGCACGTTAATGCAGCCGGATTTGGGCACATCGAGTACACTCTTAGGCAGGATTCTGCCATAAGCCGCCGTCACGATCAGGTCAGGCTTCAATTCGCTGATGGAATCAAGGAATTCGGATGTTTTGACCTTAGTGGGCTGCAATATCTTTTCTATTCCATTCCTCAAGGCCGCTTCCTTTACGGGCGGAGCTTTAAGCCTGCTCTGGTTCCGGCCAAATGGTTTGTCGGGCTGTGTTACAACAGCGACAACATTATATCCTTCCTTAACGAGCGCATCCAGACACGGCACTGCGAAGTCCGGTGTGCCCATAAAAATAATCCTCATCATAATTTATCCTGCCCCATTTATTTCATCCTGATCAAGGAAACGTACCACCTTATCCTTGAACAGTATTCCATCCAGATGATCTATCTCATGACACAGAGCCTGAGCCAGAAGGCCGTCACCTTCAACCACAATTGGTTCACCCTCCGGATTTAGCGCCTCGACCACAACATTCTCGGGGCGATTTACCTCTCCCCATATGCCGGGAACGCTCAGGCAGCCTTCAGCAACACACTGCTCACCGGAATAGCTCTTCAGAACGGGATTAATTAACTGATAAAGCCCTGTTCCCACATCAACCACAACAACTCTCTTTAGCACACCAACCTGAGGTGCGGCAAGTCCTGCCCCATTAGCTTTATATAGAGTATCTGCCATATCCTTCAAAAGCATTCGGATTTTTGGTGTGATTTGATCCACTTCCCTGGACTTTTTCCTCAGTATTTCAT
>CAYOKA010000269.1:0-2184 GCA_964404395.1 uncultured Oscillospiraceae bacterium
TATGTCGTTGGATGTATCAGAATATTCCGACAAAAAGTGTTTCCGTGTGAATACATCTGACGGTAGTGATACCGGATATATTATTTACAAAATGGATGATGAGGTTTGGATTAGCCACTGGGATTGGTATGGAGGAAACAAAGGTGCCTGGTGGTGTGAGTACATTATGAAAATCACATCGGGTGTTTCAGCAGAAATTCCTTTGATCATACCGGATGTTTCGGCATCAAGTCCTTCGAGTGCAACAAATCTTTCGGAATCCAGTCCTTCGAGTGCAACGAATGTGGTGACTTATGATACGGAGTATAAAAGGGTGAAAATTGAGTTTCTCTCCGATATGATGGGTTTTAGGTCGGCCAACGAGTTTGAGACAACCGATTTATCAATAGTGGCGTTCATCGATTCAACCATAAAAGCCAGCTTGACGCCTGCTCAGGAGAATGATCTGAAGAACAATCATACCAATCAATATACAATACAATTGACTAACGACGTTGGCGGGTACAGTTGCGGGCTTTACTACGATACGCTGTATAATAAAGCCTTTATTGTAAATGACGGTGGTCTTTACGAGGTGGGGACAGATTTTGCACGCTATATTGATTCATTTCTGGAGAACACAAACATTTCGGTTTATATAGATGACCCTGATGCAACAGCTCTGTTTGAGACATATGGTTGGACGATTGATTATCAGATTAACGCTATGAATGACAAGCTCAACAACATCAACGCCTTAACGGGTTTTAATCCAAATGCATATTATTATGCATACAATAATGAGCTGTCAAAGGATATAGGTCTGGACATGAGTGGGTACTCTGATACCGATCACATTGACGTTGAAATTTACAGATTGCATGAGAGCATGCCTCAGGAGTTTTACCCGATACAGGATTGCAGAGGCATTGTTGTAAAGAAGGATGACAAAATCATCGGTGCCTTTGTCAGCGCCGGCCGCCATAGTGCTTTTAACGCTTGCAGCTTAAAGGGAAACAGCTTTGAAAGGGCGACAGGCAAAACGCTATACCAGTGGCTAGCTGACATGGTTAAGGCGGACAGCACTGAAGAAGAAATATCTATGCTGGAGCCGGAACAGGTCATTGAGGAATATTTCAAAGCGCTGGATAATAAGGACGCTAAGACCGCTGGATACTGTATTTCGAAAATAGCCCTACTGGGGAGTTTAACATCAAACATTCAAAATGAGGAATTATTTAACGAGGGGATTGGGTTGCCTTTAACTGATAGTGGAATTGGAGCAAGATCAAGCTTTGATAACCTGAAATCCGCAAAGCTATTAAATGTCGAGCTGATTGACGAGCCTGATAAGGACACTAAAATCTTTAGAGTGACGGTTGACCTCAAATACAAAAAGGAGTTTACCATCAGCAGCGGAGAGCAATTTTGGGATTGCCGTATAGTTTATGAGACTTCCCAGACGGGATGGAAGATAGAGGGTTTTGGGCATTGAGCAGGATGCGACCAGCCTATTCGCGCCAGATAGGGATATTAAAGGAAATTTCTCTGAAATATCAGCTATCCTTTCGGCAAACTCGTCGGCAGACGGCGCGACATACTCAAATGAATAAGGAGAATTATCTACATAATGTTTGTAGATGATAGATAGTGCATCGGCATCGTTGATATTTGCTTCACGAATAATCATATTCATCGACTCCCTTCATCTTCTTTCACCATTCTCAAATACTTGCGTATCCCCTCTTCCTCGTTCTGCTGATAATTGAAGCCGAAATGTGCTGCTACCACGACGGCAAGCATATGAAACAAGTCGCACACTGCATCGACTGATGCCCAAATATCGGCATAGTCACTGCCTGAATAGGTGGCGGTATATTGAGCGTACACCTCTGGCGGCAGATATTTCTTAAAATACTTGCCGTCTTTGCCTGTAGAAACATTAAATCCGTGCTGTGTGCCAATGTACCAATTAGTCATATCATGCAATTCACTCCGAACCTCGCTATTAAGCATATGCATGACATATGGGAGCTCATCCCTTACAATACCTTTTGCCACATTATTGAGGCACCACCAAAAGTTGTTGCAACAGGAGTAGAAGAAGAGTGGAGACGGGGGCTTAATATGCCAATGCTTATCGCTGGGGGTTGGCGCACTACTCACTTTTGCAAGTTTAGGACTATATTTTTGGAAATACGCCTT
>CAYOKA010000270.1:0-2178 GCA_964404395.1 uncultured Oscillospiraceae bacterium
TCGTAATAAGTGACGCAACACGCGAATTTGATAAGCAATACCACTATAAAGTGCCTGATGGGATGGGTGCTGATCTTTTGCCCGGCATGAGGGTTATTGTGCCCTTCGGTAAAGGTGACAGATCTAAGGAGGGCTATGTATTCGGCTTCGCCGAAAGTTCCGGCTATAATGAGCTCAAAAGCATAAGAGAAATCATTGATCCCAAGCCTCTTTTGACAAAGGCACTCATAGAGCTTGCGCACTGGATGAAGGAGCGCTATTTTTGCACCTATGGCGCAGCTGTCAAATGTATGCTTCCAGCTGGGATTGGAATAAAGGGGCTGACGGTGGTTAGGCTTCTTAATGAAGGAGAGCTACCGCCCCGGGAGCAATGCCCCCAGGAGCTATCTCCCAGGCGATTAACACCAAGCCAGAAGGCTATTATCTCTACATTGCGGGACAATGACGGGAAGCTGGAAGAATCAGAACTAAAGGCACTGTGTGGTGTAAAGAGCAGATTCAATTCGCATCTAAAAGTTCTTGAAGAAAAGGGAATTATTTGCCTGAAGGAGCAATACTCAATGGCTGTGCGGCAGAAGAATATTCGTGTTGCCACTCTCGCCATGTCTCCTGAGGACGTGAGGGAAGACATTGATAATGGTACTGTAAAAAGGATTCAGCAGATTCGAGTGCTGGAAATACTGCTGGAAAATGAGTTTGTTGCCGTTGCGGATTTGATGAGATTTGCATCTGTATCCTCATCAGTGCCGGATACGCTGTGTAAATACGGATATATAAGCTATAGGGATATGGAAGTAAAAAGAGATCCATTCAGGCATAGAGAAGTGGAGCCAACTGAGCCAATGGAGCCCACAGAGGAACAGAGAGCTGTTATTAAGGCGGCATTAAGTAAAATCGAAGAGCATAGCTTCAGTGAAATGCTCTTGCACGGTGTTACGGGCAGTGGGAAAACCGAGGTGTATATGCAGCTGATAGAGCATGTGCTCAATCAGGACAGACAGGCAATTGTTCTGGTGCCTGAAATATCGCTGACACCACAGATGGTTAACCGTTTTAGAGGTCGCTTCGGAGATCTGGTGGCGGTGCAACATAGCAGGCTGTCACTGGGCGAAAGATATGATCAATGGCGATTGATAAGAAATGGTGAGGTGAGGGTAGTTGTCGGAGCAAGATCAGCTATATTTGCACCCTTTGAAAATCTAGGGATAATTATAATCGATGAGGAGCATGAAAACACATACAAGTCCGAGACAACGCCTAAATACAGTGCTGCGCAGATTGCAGCCAGAAGGTGTATGTATGACGGTGCTTTATTGATGTACGGCTCTGCAACGCCTTCAGTGGAGACATACCAAAGGGCCTTGGATGGGGGAATTGCCCTTGCGGTAATGAAGGAACGGACAAATGCAATGGATATGCCAGCAACACAAGTGGTAGACATGAGGAAGGAGCTGGAGATAGGCAATAGGACCATGTTTAGCAGAGCCCTTTCCACGGAGATCGAGAGGAATATTACGAATGGCCAGCAGACAATTCTCTTTCTGAATAAAAGGGGCTATGCGTCCTTTGTTCTGTGTAGAAGCTGCGGGATTAGGCTGAAATGCAGGTATTGCAATATTACAATGACCTACCATGCCAATGACAACCGTCTGATTTGTCATTACTGTGGTTATACTGTAAAGATGCCGTCAAAGTGTCCAAAGTGCGCGAGTAGCTCTATTCGTCAGTTTGGTACAGGAACCCAGAAGGTGGAGGAGGAGCTTAAAAAGAATTTTCCGGGATGTTCGGTAATCAGAATGGATATGGATACTACTACGGGAAAGAGTTCCCATGAGGAGATTTTGGATGCTTTTCGTGATAAAAATATTAATATTTTAGTTGGCACTCAGATGATAGCAAAGGGACATGATTTCCCGAATGTGACCCTTGTTGGTGTGCTGGCAGCAGATAGCATGCTGGGTATAGATGATTACAGGGCATCGGAAAGAACCTTCCAGCTTCTTACGCAGGTTGCCGGAAGAGCAGGCAGGGGGCAGTTTCCCGGCCGCGTTATTATACAGGCCTATAGCACGGATGATTACAGCATAGTAGCTTCATGCAACCATGACTATGAGGCTTTTTTCCGGCAGGAGATCCAGGTGCGCAGGACGTTGAAATATCCTCCATTTACGAATATTG
>CAYOKA010000271.1:0-2148 GCA_964404395.1 uncultured Oscillospiraceae bacterium
CTGACACTGACTCAAAGTTTGATGTATTGTGCAAGGTTGTCGGCGGAGGCATTTCCGGCCAGGCAGGCGCAATCAGACATGGTATCTCAAGAGCGCTGCTCAAAGCAGACGAAGAATTCAGACCTGCATTGAAGAAGGCCGGCTTCCTGACAAGAGATCCAAGGATGAAGGAAAGAAAGAAATACGGTCTCAAAAAGGCGAGAAGAGCGCCACAGTTCTCGAAACGTTAATTTGTATAAAGGCATATATGAGAGAGTCACAGAAATGTGGCTCTTTATTTTATGCCGCTTTTCCGACATAACATGAAGTAAATTATTAGGCGCAAAGAATACCTCTGTGATATAATAATCTAACGAACGAGGACATTATTTGCCTCACAACACAACATGCAAATACGGAGGTTTATATGCTGCTGATTAAGAATGCCAAGCTGCTTACAATGGCGGGCAGGGAATATGAAAATGGATACATTGCAGCCGAGGGAGGGAAAATAAGAGCCCTGGGTGACAGCATTGTCGAATTGGACAGGCTGGAAGCGGCCGCCGGCAGGGTAATCAATGCCCAAGGCTTTTATGTGCTGCCCGGTTTCATCGACGCCCATTGTCATGTGGGAATGTGTGAGGATTCGGTTGGCTTTGAAGGGGAGGACACCAATGAAATGACAGACCCTGTTACACCGCATCTAAGAGCAATCGACGCTATTTTCCATGCAGATAAATCTTTTGTAGAAGCAATGGAGGGCGGTGTCACCACCGTAGTGACCGGACCGGGAAGCGGAAATGTGATCGGGGGCCAGTTTGCGGCACTAAAGACCTACGGACGCAGTGTAGAGGAAATGTTGATCAGGGAGCCGGTTGCCATGAAGGTAGCCTTCGGCGAGAATCCTAAAAGCACCTACCATGAGAAAAAGCAGTCTCCTATGACAAGGATGGCCACGGCTGCCATTTTAAGAGAGAGCCTGATGAAGGCCAGGGAATACATGAAAATGCAGGAGGATTATCAGCGGGATAGCGACAACTTCGATAAGCCCGATTATGATATGAAGATGGAAGCACTACAGAAGGTCTTGAAGCGGGAGATTCCCATAAAAGCCCATGCACATAGAGCGGATGATATATTGACCGCGCTGCGGATCGCTAAGGAATTTAACCTTCGCATAACGATAGAGCACTGTACCGAAGGGCATCTTATTACGGACATTTTGCTTGATGAAAATGTTTGTGTCATTACCGGACCCTTTCTGACCGATCGCTCTAAGATTGAGCTGCGAAATCAAAGTGCAAGGACGCCGGGTGTCGTATCCAATGCGGGAATTAAAACAGCCATCATGACCGACCACCCATGCACACCTGTTCAATATCTGCCCCTTTGTGCCGCAGTTGCCGTGAAAGAAGGAATGAGCGAGACAGAGGCACTAAAATCAATTACAATAAATGCTGCGGAAATAGCCGGAATAGCTGACAGGGTTGGAAGCTTGGAAATTGGGAAGGATGCAGATATAATAATTATGGATGGGGCACCGCTGGAGCTTAAATCCACAGTGCTATACACAATTATAAATGGTCAGGTGGTTAAAGGAGCATGTTGAAATTTCACGCTGCTTCTGTGCAGGAAACTGTAGAACTGGGTTTAAAGCTTGGTCAAATACTACACAGGGGCGATAATATTTGTTTGACAGGGGATATGGGAGCCGGCAAGACCGCATTTACAGGCGGAATTGCCAGAGCTTTGGGAATCGGTGGATATATTACCAGCCCCACATTTACTATAGTCAATGAATATGAAGGGGAGCTTCCCCTGTATCACTTTGATGTATATAGAATCGGGGATGCCGATGAAATGTTTGAAACAGGCTATCATGAGTATATTAGCGGTAATGGGATTACAGTTATCGAATGGGCAGATTTGATTAAGGAAATACTTCCAAATGAACGCATTGATGTGGATATCCGAAGGGATAATTCGGAGGATACCGACAGCAGGCTGATTACAATGGAGTTCTATGGTAAAAGGGCTGCTGAATACGAGGGGAGGCTGTCTAATGCGAGTATTGGCAATTGACACATCGACGGCTATGGCCGGCATTGCGGTATTGGATGAAAATGAGCTGCTGGCTCAGTATATGCTTAAGGATGCGAAGACACATTC
>CAYOKA010000272.1:0-2140 GCA_964404395.1 uncultured Oscillospiraceae bacterium
CACAGGTGTAAATCTCTTACCCTGCTGCCTGATACGGCCCGGCCCCACGCTGTTTCAACAGCATCGCCTGCTCTATTCACACGATATTCAGATGTGTTTTCTGTTATATTACCATACTATGGGATTTGTCAAGATAGTTTAATCTTCCTCAACAATGCGCCGTTGGCATAAGGAACCACAGCTAGGATGCATGGGCGAGCAGCAAGCTATGCTTGCTACCAGCCCTGCGGCATCGTGCCGCAGGCGCTGGTTCATAGACAGGGATGTAGCATGATTAACTCATTTTCATTTTTATCTAACTTTTTTGCGCAAATTTTTGACTTTGGGACTGAATTTCAGCTAAAACCCATCAAATCGGTTAACATAATTCAAGAAAAGCATGATTTATCAGTCCCATACTCCAAATTTTGCGCAAAATATCGACGAATTACTTAATCAATGTGCTGGCTTCCATTATCTTGCTTAATGATTTTGCCCTATCAAAAGGTGTGATTGTGGGTGTTTTTGTGAAAAGGTTAGTGAAAAGGTCAAGCCTGCTATTTGTCGCACGTATCCATGTTATGTTATACTTATTTCATTAAAGCCTTTGTGCCGCACATGGCTGTACCGCCCGCACTGCGGCAGAGTAAGGTATATTTGGGAAAAGGAAATATCGCAGCAAAACAACTATCTCACAAAAACTTTAGAACAGGGGCGTTTACATGAGAAATAACGAGCTTATAACAACATATGGAACGGATGCATTTCAGATGGGCTATCAGGTAATGGAAGAAGCAGCCATTTGCAGCATGCTCCCCAAAAGCGCCTCCATAGCTATTAAACCAAATCTGGTTGTAGCAAAGCCTTCAACATCCGGCGCCACTACAACACCTCTCCTGGTCGAGGGTGTTATCACTTATTTAAAAGAACATGGTTATAAGGCAATAACCATTATGGAAGGCTCCTGGGTCGGAGACAGCACCAAAAGAGCATTTGAGGTATGCGGCTATAATAGAATATCCCAGAAATATGATGTACCGCTGATCGATCTGAAGAGTGACCCTACTGTCATGTACTCTGAAAACGGTATTAGCATGAAAGTATGCAAATCCGCCATTGAAACGGATTTCCTAATCAACATGCCCGTTTTAAAGGCACACTGTCAGACATTGATCACATGTGCACTCAAAAATCTAAAGGGCTGTATACCCGACAGCGAGAAACGCCATTTTCACAGCCTTGGGCTGCATAAGCCAATAGCACTTTTAAATAAATTTTTAAAATGCGGCATGATTATCGTGGATGGTCTTATGGGTGACCTGACCTTTGAGGAAGGCGGGACGCCTGTGAGAATGGACAGGGTCATCGCCGGTTTTGACCCCGTGCTTATTGACACCTTTGCTGCAAATCTCTTAGGCTATACACCCTATGACATACGCTACATCGTTGAGGCTGAAAGGCTGGGGGTGGGCAGCACCGATGTAGATAATGCGATTATAAGGGAATTAAACGCAGACAGGAAACCAGTTGGCATAATTTCACCAAACCGCAAGGTAACCCGTCTTACCCGCAATGTGATTGAAGATCAGGCCTGCTCCGCTTGTCTGGGCAGTCTTGTGCACGCTCTCAACCGTCTGGACGAAGCAGGCGACCTCAATTTGGTTAGAGAGAAAATATCCATAGGGCAAGGCTTCCGCAGCTGTAAAGGCGAGGGTCTTGGCATCGGCAGCTGTACGAAAGGTTTTTCACACTGCATACCCGGCTGTCCTCCAAAAGCTGTGGACATTACAAGAGGGCTGGGAGAATACTTCGAATAATCCCTCATTGAGACGACTGATTCCTCATTCTGCTTCTCTTGCCGCCAAATCTGCTGAAGCCTGCATATTACCGGCCGGCGCATTACCGACTGGTGTATTGACTGCTGAGGTCGGTTCATTACAGGTCGAGGCAGATAAGTTATCAGCAACAATATTCTGTGCCCATAGACCTGTACGCACCATTAAAAGCCCAAATGAGCACTTTACTAATTCCGCCAGATAGCTGATTGGGTAGATCGCATAAATATCCAGCTTGGTAAAATGTGTGAGCACATATGCAAAGGGCACGCCTATAACCCACATGTACATGCTGTCAAACAGGAAGGTAATAAAGGTTTTGCCCC
>CAYOKA010000273.1:0-2097 GCA_964404395.1 uncultured Oscillospiraceae bacterium
TTGGTATAGGTGGCAGGGGAGACAGGACTCGAACCTGCAGCCGACGGTTTTGGAGACCGTTACTCTACCAATTGCGCTACTCCCCTATGATTTAATTTACATTATGCCCACCAATGGGACTTCTATATTCTACAATAAGCTGATTGATAATGTCAATGGTAAAGCTCAAATTTGCTATGGATTACTATGGATTAATTTTCTATGGTTTGTTATGATAGTACAAAGTGTGCACTATGTGTCAATTAAGTAGTCCTTTTTATAGGAAAGGCCTTTGCGATGTTACCTTATTATAGATTAGCTAGCGAAACTTATAACATGTTACATCGTTAATGTCCTAGGAATGGAGAAAAAAATGGGAGTGAAGATAGGGTTTATCGGAACCGGTAATATGGGAACACCGCTTATTAAAGGAGTATTGAGTTCAAGGATAGCTGTGCCTGAGGATATTTATATTTATGATATTGACCGGGTCAAAGCAGGAAACCTGGCAAAAGAAACTGCGGTACTTCAAGCTTCGAGCAATGAAGAGCTGGTGTCTGTCTGCGATTATATAGTACTTGCGGTCAAGCCTGTTTATATCAGGCAGGTTTTGGAGGAAATTAAGGGAAGCTTAACAGACTCAAAGGTGCTTATATCTATAGCCGTGGGTGTTTCTACCAAGACTTTGAAATCTATTGTCGGAGATGAGAAAAAGATTGTCAGAACAATGCCCAATCTGCCTGTTTTGGTAGGTGAAGGAATGACGCTTGTATGCTTCGGATCTGATATAAGCGAAGCTGAAAAAGCAGTGGTGAAGAGTTTATTTGAAGGTTCCGGAAAGGTTGAGGAGCTGGAGGAAGGATTGATGAGCCAGGTTACCTCACTTACAAGCAGCAGTCCGGCTTATGTCTTCATAATGATTGAAGCTATGGCGGATGGCGCAGTGCAGCATGGAATTCCCAGAAAGCTTGCCTATAAGCTGGCAGCTCAGGCCGTATTAGGGGCAGCAAAAATGGTGGTAGAAACGGGATTGCACCCTGCGGAATTGAAGGATCAGGTATGCTCTCCTGCCGGTACCACTATCGAAGCTGTGAAGTCCCTGGAAAAAAACGCTTTCAGGCACACCATCATTGAAGCTATGGAAGAATGCACAAAAAGGGCGATTGAAATAGGAATTGAATCCGAAAGCAGGTAGGGTATGGGCAAAAGGATGAGAACGGTTCATATATATACGGACGGCGCCTGTTCAGGCAACCCGGGAAAGGGTGGCTGGGGAGTGATTCTTCTATGCAACGGAATCGAGAAGAAGCTATCCGGTTATGAGCCTTATACAACTAATAACAGGATGGAATTGACCGCAGCAATTGAAGGGTTGCGGGCATTGAAATACCCCTGTGAAGTATCTCTTTACAGCGATAGCTCTTATCTTGTAAATGCCTTTACGAGAGATTGGCTCACAGGCTGGAAGGCAAACGGATGGCGCACGAGCAATAAAAAGGATGTGCTGAACAGGGATTTATGGGAACAGCTCGATGAACTTATCAGCATACATAAGGTGACTTGGATTAAGGTTAAAGGTCACAGCGATAACGAGTATAATAACCGCTGCGATAAGCTGGCCACCGGCGAAATAAAGAAAAACGCGGAAAGCGAAATAGAGAGCCGGACAGATACTCAGGCGGAGAATCAAGGCAAGAATCAAAGCGAAGGCTAAACATAAGGCTAAAAAGATTCAAATTGAATAACAAAAGGATAATATAGAGATAAAGGGTGAAGCAAGTATGAACTATGAAGAAAAGACAGTATCCGAACAGCATATTTACAAGGGAAATATTATTGATGTGGAAAGGTTAACAGTTACCCTTCCGGATGGGAAATTGGCAACACGTGATATTGTGAGGCATCCGGGGGCTTCAGCTGTTATTCCTGTAAATGAAAACGAAGAGATATACATGGTCAGGCAATATAGAAAACCATTGGATGCAGTTTCGCTGGAGATACCCGCAGGGAAACTGGATCATGGAGAAGATCCCGCCGTATGCGCAGAACGCGAACTGAAGGAGGAAACCGGTCTTACTGCCCGCCAGATAATTCACATTGTCAGCATTCACAGTACAC
>CAYOKA010000274.1:0-2078 GCA_964404395.1 uncultured Oscillospiraceae bacterium
CCCTTAACTCCTCCATCTTATCAGCTATATCGATGCTCAATTCATCTAAGCGATCCATAATCACCATAGGCGGATCATATTCAACCTTCTCATACACAACCTCCTTATAACGGTTGATTGACAAATCATAATCATTGGCAACAATATCCGACTTATCAACAAAAAAGCTCTGCTCAGTTGGCTTGCAATCAACCTCACCGTCAAGATTGTGAAAACGCTCAAGAATGTCGGGTATATCATTGTCCTCTATCGGTGAGCGTTTATCGTCAAGAGAATATCCGTCCGCTTTCATATCATAGAACCAAACCTTATCGGTGCCGCCCGCTCCTGTTTTAGTAAATACAAGTACGGCAGTGCTTACGCCGGCATAGGGCTTAAATACACCGCTGGGCATAGAAATAACAGCACGCAAATGGTGTTTCTCTACAAGTTCCTTTCGCAAAGTCTTATGAGCCTTTGAGCTACCGAACAGTACACCATCGGGTACAATACATGAACAGCGACCGCCCTTTCGGAGCATTCTCAAAAAGAGTGCCACAAATAGAAGCTCCGTCTTTTTTGTATTACAGACTGCCTTTAGGTTATCATGAATGCTTTCCGCATCTACTGTACCCGTAAAAGGTGGATTCGCAAGTATCACATCATAGGTTGATGATATCGTGTTCTGTTTAGAAACACTATCCACATAATTTATATGAGGCTGTGTAATAGAATGGAGCATTAAATTCATTGCAGAAATACGCAACATGGTTCTGTCAGTATCAAAGCCTGTGAACATATCAATCGCAAACATCAAGGCTAAATCCCCGTTCAATGACCCCACCTATTGTCCCACCGGAGTCATCAGCATCTTGAATCAAATCTACCATTTCCCGTACAACGCACAGTACAAAGAATTTGCTTGATATCGGGTTCCTTATTTTTCTTTACAGCCTGACGATTAACGCCCAATTTATTTGATGCCCCTATTCTTCTCAGACGCATTACTCCTCATATCCCTTAAATTAAGAAATACAGCTACCTGTTGCTTGCAGTATTTTCCCATATTATAGGGACAATCACAAAGCGTTTCAATTATGTTCAAATCCACATCAAGCTCAACATCAATGGTATAGATTTCAGCCCCTTCAACCTCTGCCGCATAGACATGCTCCTCTGTTTCCTTAATAAAGTTAACATAGCGGTTTTCTTAATTTCTATGGGATAAAGCTTGCCGTTACCCTCAATAATCAGGTCGATTTCTTTGGTGTCCTTGTCTCTATAATAATATACAAACGGCTCCCTGCCGGAATTATAATAGCTCTTTACAATTTCGGATGCTGTAAAGTTTTCAAGCAAAGCACCGCTCATAAGCGTTTCTAATATTCTAAGCCAGCTTTTAGCGGTCGTCTTGCGGTAGCTGTTCATCCAAATTTTCTGTGTTAGTCACTTTGCCACGTTTTCGAAGAAGCTGTGCAGTATAGCTACCGCCTCTGTTCTGCTGACTTCGCCCTGTGGCATTAGTTTTCCGTCGCTATCCTGGATGACATCTGCACCACAAGCCCATTGGATTGCAGAAATAGCATACTCAGAGATATCGAAGGCATCTTCATAGGAAAGAATATTGGTATCCTCTCCGA
This sequence comes from uncultured Oscillospiraceae bacterium, assembly GCA_964404395.1. Taxonomy (GTDB): domain Bacteria; phylum Bacillota; class Clostridia; order Acetivibrionales; family DTU013; genus JAAYBT01. Next base: position 1,620 of record CAYOKA010000274.1, read on the forward strand.
CGAAAACATCATAACCTTTATACTGAGCATAGCGGTAGAGGATGGCTACCACCTGTTCCCGGGTGATATTTTTATCCGGTTGGAATCTGCTGTTGCCGTAGCCGCTTACTATTCCATTGGCGGAAGCCCACTCCACCGCGTCGGCATACCAGGCGTCGGCTGAAACGTCATCAAAGCCGCTGGTACCGGATTCCGGTTCACCGTCATATGCGTGCAATAGTGCTATCAGTATGCCTCGTGTCATCGGTTCCGGATTTGAGCTATTTAAGCCTACGACACCCCAGCCGCTTTCCGCATCCACCCCCGGCGTGCCAATATCCTGAGCAGAAGCGTATAAAAGTGCACGTACCTGCGCAGGATTCAGTGACGGGGAGTCAACAAGCAGTTGCGCACAAAGCCCTGCCACATAGGCACAGGAATATGAAGTTCCGCTTCGCAAGATAGCTTCTGCCTCATTGC
>CAYOKA010000275.1:0-2077 GCA_964404395.1 uncultured Oscillospiraceae bacterium
AATATGAGGGGACGGTTCTGTTTGTCTCTCATGACAGGTCTTTTGTAAACGGCGTAGCAGACCGGCTTTTAGTGATAAAGGATAAAAGGATAGAAGCTTTCGATGGAAAACTGGAGGAGTATGAGGAATACGAAGCTCGCAAAAACTCCAGTGGAGGGAGCTCCAGCGGCGGAAAACCCAACGGTAGAAGCTCCATCAGTAGTAGTTACTCCATGAGCAGAAACTCCGCCGAGAGCATGGCAAAAAGCTTTTCGGGAAACATGCCTCACGGAATAGAGCGCACAATGCTGCAAATGAGGCTGACAGAGGTTATAGCAAAGCTTTCCTCTGCCGGTAGCGACAGGGAGGCACTGGAGGAAGAGTACAGGAGGCTGGTGGAGCTTCTACGCCAGCGCTGATAGGTATAGAGATTGGCTTGCAACCATCATCTAATAGGTGCTACACTTCAGCGCCGTTTACAGCCATTGTTCTGGCGGCTGGCACCTTAGCTATAGATTCATAGATATCGCGCCCGATAGTTGCTGCGCCTCACAGATACTTGTCAATCATTTCCTGTGTGACGCCATTGTGGAGGCATATTTGCCCATAGAACTCTCCGCTCTTTCTGATGGTGCGTTTTTGTGTATCGTAATCCACATGAATCAAGCCAAAGCGGGCGGATTCTCCCTCGACCCATTCAAAATTGTCCATCAGGGTCCAGTGGTAATAACGTTGGACCGGGATGCCTTCTTCCCTCAGCTTCGAAAGCTCAAGGAGATGCTGATAAATGTAATCGGAGCGGAAGGCATCTTCGCGATCACAGGTGCCGTTTTCCGTAATCCATATCGGCGCTTTGAACATTTTATAGGCCTTTTTGCACAGGTCGTACAGCCCCTTGGGATAGATCTCCCACCCCAGGTCATTTTTTGGAGTGCCCTGCATGACATCGTCCTTAAAGCCCTTGAATCGGACTGCACTGCGGGTGTAGTAGTTGATTCCGATGAAATCGTAGAACCTTCCCTTACCCAGGGGTGCTCCAAATCCAATGGGGAATCTGAGCCTGCCGGAGGCCATGGATTTAATGATGGCGCTTTGAAACAGATGCTCCATCACCCTTGCAGCGAGGAAATCCAAGGGGTTTTTGCTATAGGGATCAAAAATTCGCAGGTGGTTGGCTATGCCTACCATGGTGATGCCCTTAAAGCCTCTGCGTTCTCTGATTTCGTGTATGGCTCTGTAGGAGGCAATGTGACACAGTGTCATGTTCTTGAAAACCTTCACGGCTAAGCCGAGGCTTTTCTGACCGGGAGGCCAGATGCCAAAGAAATAGCCATTTGCAACATATACATTCGGTTCGTTTATTGTTATGTACTCGCTGACCAAATCCCCAAGGTTCTCAACCACATACCTTGTGTACCTCTCAAAATACCTGACCGCCTTTTCATTTTCAAATTCACCTTCGTCACGCAGCCAAAGAGGGCTTGTAAAGTGGTGAAGGGTCACGAGAGGCCTGATACCGCTGTTGATAAGTATTTCTATTTCATTGCGGTAATGGGCGATGGCAGAAGGATCAAACTCGCCGTTTTTTGGCTCAATACGACTCCATTCCAGCCCCATACGATAAACCTTGTGACTAAGCCGGTTTATGAGTCCTATATCTTCCTCAACCCTGTTCCAATGGTCATTTGCTCGCAGGCATGAGCTTCCGTCAAGGATTTTGCCCTTTTCGCACCAGTCATACCAGGTGTTATTCCTGTCGCCGCCTTCTATTTGTGTAGCTGCAGTGGCGGAGCCCATGAGGAAATCATCCGGTAGATTGAAAGGCTTGTACATGATATTCACCCTCTTTGCTTCTTGCTTAAATACTATATTTATATTAATGCATTTGGCTACTACTGGCAACAGCAATCATGTGATTATATTCATGTACCATCCCCATGGATTGGACGGTGTGGAAAATAAGCTTGAACTTTACATGCCGATATACTAAAATGTACGTGAAACGTACACGAAATAACAGCGTTTTAACTGCTTTTGAAGACCGGCAGGAGGTCGAAAATTGAATATTGTTGAAAAAGAGTTTATCCCCGTTTTTTTG
>CAYOKA010000276.1:0-2071 GCA_964404395.1 uncultured Oscillospiraceae bacterium
ACATCCTTCACCACGACCCTCATCCGGCCATCCTGTAGAATATCCTGGTTGAGCATGAATTCGCAGAGCTCATGGTATAATTGTGCATGTGTATTTTCGCATAAGTGAAAACTTGCACGCAGCTAAATTTTATTACAGTTACATCGCAAAAGCCATTCCTTAAAATATAGCCGAACCGCCGGTAACGATCCAGGTCGCCACAAGAGCGGTAAATAGTCCGCCAAGATATATTTTGCCGGTCTTGCGGAAGAAATAGGTCATGGTGAAAAACAAGACCAGGAATTGCGGCACGATGACAATCAGAGCGGTCATAAAGGGGCCGCCGAAAACAGGCATCCCGACAGCATCAAATCCGGGCCCTATACCCACGAAAAAGGGTACATATTCAAACAGTGCTACCAGAAGCAGCCCTCCCAGCATAAGCAGAGAATTCTTCAGCCACCAAATGAGCTGTGTTTTCCCGGGCGAGGCATACTCCTTGAGCCTGAACTGGCCAAACAGTCGCACTCCACCGTTGAAAAGGAAAAAGGCGGCATAGAAGGGCAGGTAGAGGAAGAATTGCCCGAAGCGGATTGGAGTATAGGGACGCATGAAGGGCCAGATAAACCTGAATTCGATTCCCAGCAGCGTCGTACTCAAAAAGCAGCAGGCATATATAAATGCGAACAAAATCAGTGAAAGCAGAGCGGTCTTTCCGAGAATGCGCCAATCAATACGCGGCTTCTCCTCATTCCAGGCGGCCCCCAGGTCATACCAGCTTACTCCTAAACTCTTGCCTTCGCCCTTTTTGAACCACCGCAGAAACATGGCCAGCGCAATTAAAATGAGTGTAATGAACCATACGGAAACACCGTTAGCCAAAAGTGCCTTGTAAATATCCTCGGGATAGGGAAACAGTCCGTGGCCCAATTGGGTCATAAAGGGATATGTAGCTGCCGAAATTAGTATTGTTATTATTGCAAAACGTCTCCAGCTCCTTGAAGAGGTAACATATTTATCGGGCATGGGCTGGGATACCGAGGAGAAAAAGGCTGTCCTCATCAGCAGGCCGGAAAGAGGAAGTGTTGCCAAAACAGAGGAAACCATTGCAATGAGCATGAGCCACTCTCTCCACATGTATGTTTGCCCTGGAATTCCCCCCGTTTGGCCGTCAAAGGCCTGTCGGAACCAGGAAACGGCATCATAGATGCCTTGAGAATCATGTGTAATGCCCCGGTGTATATTGGGGATAAGAGACATGCGCCTGGCAGTGCCATCGGAAAAGCTCCCGTAAGTAGTGTTCCACTCCACAGGCGCGTCCTGCCCCATAAAAACATTATAGCGGTGCTCAGTTTTTATCAAGCCATCCACTGTAAACTCATAATCGCGGAAGTAGTCAAATTCGTCATATTCAGCCTGTATTAGCAGAACATTTTTATAAGTTACGCTGCCATTGGCGTCATACAGCGGGCCGTATACCTCCCCGCACTGCACAACGGAAGCAGCGATGTCCGAATACTCTGCGGCAATCGTCCAAATAGCCCAGGTTCCCAGCGAATGTCCTGTCAGGCCTATTTTATTCTTATCCACAAAAGGCAGGGTCTTCAGATATTTATATGCATCTATCCCGCCTAAGGAGCTGTCTTTGATGTCGTCAGAGAATCCATTCAATTGTGAGAAGCTCATAAACATCTTGTAGCGATCAGGCCCGCCTACCGATTGATCAAAGCCCCTCTCACGTAGACCTATGGAAGTATTGCCATGCCCATAGGCATCGATTACCATTGCAACGTATCCATTGCGCGCAAATTCGAGAGCATATCCCACGGATGTTTCCTTATCGTTCTGATAACCGTGTATACAGAGGATAGCAGGTGCCGGGCTTCTTTCGGATACTCCTTTGGGTATGTATATTTTAGCCGAAATTTCTCCGGCTGCACCGGGTATAGTGACTCTCTCAACAGCGATGCTTCCAAAGTCCCTGTCTACGAAAAATGCACCTAATGCCGCACAAACCGCTAAAGCAAAAAGAATCAGAAATGCAAGAAGCTGTTTTGATGATGAAAGTTTCTTGTTCATGGATAATCTCCTT
>CAYOKA010000277.1:0-2057 GCA_964404395.1 uncultured Oscillospiraceae bacterium
TGTTTTTCAATGAAAGTGCAAAGCCGTTTTTCTTAAAAATGGTTAAGGGAAAAACTCATATTGTTAAATATTTTTGCGAAAATTTACTTTCTGAATATAATATGACTTATATGGGCTTTGTTACTAAATACCTAAAGGCAAGACATGAACGGAAGAAAGCAGAGCGGCATGTCTGATTTTCGTTACCTTTATTAAAGACTTGGGGGGGGATAAAGCGTGAAGATACACATTCGATCCATTGCCGCTAAGGCTACTGTCAGGATTGAAAAGTTCAAAGACAAAAAAAACTCAGATACTTTCAAATCATGTTTTTTTTATCGAATACTTGTAGAAAAACGCGGTATTAATTTCGTAGTAGCTGCATGTAAAGTTCTAGCTGCACCTTATCTAATAATAGCCGTAAGCTATATTGTTATTAGGTGGAATGCTCTTAATGCAGTTCCCATAGATTTTTGGATTGAACTTACGATTGCAAGTACCTGGTTTGTTTTTGGACCGATTCTTGTTTTTAAGTTCATGGAATCATTTACTTGCTTAAAAGATAGAGTTGAGTTCCCTTTGAATTTGAGAAAGTGGTTTGAGAATAATGAGAACCGACACTACAAAATCTACAAGCGGTGCATGGCTATTATTAGTCCTATTTTTATAATACTTGGGGTATTCGCGATACTGCTTCACTCGGATATTTTGACCAAGACTGTCTGTATTACCACCGGGTATAATGATATTTACTACTGGATTGTAGTAGCTTTCTTGCTCTGGTTTTTAATCTATGTGACAAACGCATTGGCTGCAATTGTTCTCATGTTGATGATTGTTTATACAGTTAAAAAACATGATGTAATTGATTACAATCCAATCGACATATCCCATCACAATGGAGTTGAAGGGCTAAATAAATTTTGTAACAAGATTGTTTCCTATATGTGTTCTGGATTGTTATTCCTGCCAATAGCATTTTTATTTTTGCGTCAGCAGGCGCATATTGAATGGGTATCTGCGTTACTATTATTTTATGGTATATTTTTACTTGCTGCTATAACATACCCTAGACTAACAATTAATTCGTACATTAGCAAAAAATCGAAAAAATATTTGTTAGAAGAAAAATTACAATATCTCGAATTCGTTAAATTTGTCAAATTGCTTCCATCAGAAGAATACAAAGAATTACATCTGTACAATTCATATGTTTATATACAAGAATTAAAAACTGTTTGTCCTGTTAAAATAGGTTTTGATACTAATACTATCATGACATATTTGTCAGTTCTAGTATCCGTTGTAACATCAATTCCTGGGTTTGTGAATATGATTCTTTGATTTCTCCTTGATTAAGACTTGAAAAAGATAAGCAGTATTGCTTACTTGAACTTTCTAATTATATGCCCCAATTTTACAGCTCAATATCTTTCCTTTTCTGCGACTGCTGCTCTCGCTGCGCCTGTCAATTGGCTTGAGTTTATCTTGGATAGCAACCTGTTCATCAATCAAGGACGAAAACTTTTTATCAAGTCCTGCCACACTCATAATCTTATTTTCTTGCAGGAAATTAAGCATTTTCGCGGCAGCCTTTAGATTGTCAATAGTCTGATAGTTATTAGACTTTCCTGCTTGCTGCTGCCACCTAAGAATATTCTCTATCACATCTGTAAGGGTGGGCGGGTTCGAAATTTTCCATCTCGTCTTTTAGCCACTTTTGCAGCTTTATGATACGCGCTTTGATTTGGCGTAAATCCTTATTTGTAAGTTCAATTTCACGATTGATATTGCCACGCTCGGTGCGGATTCCTCGCTTCTCCATTGCAGAAGCGGCAATGCTTAAATGCACGGTAGGAATTTGATCTATCCCTTGTTGCTCATAGGAACGATGGTCTATGCGCTCGGCATGGTTCTGATTTTCCAAAGCGGCATTGTAAGAATCTGCCCAACCCCGCCGCCATTCCTCGGCTTTGATCCGCTCATTCCAATCGGTAGTGTTCATTTTTCGAGATTTGAATGCGCCGCTTTTTAGCAAAATACGCTCGCTGTTTTCATCAAGCATATACTCCTTTTTT
>CAYOKA010000278.1:0-2043 GCA_964404395.1 uncultured Oscillospiraceae bacterium
CTGATATTGAGTTGCATCTGAAAAATGGTCTGGAAATGGATCAGTTGAGTGATGGGGAATATCAATTACTATTCTTGTATGCTCTCATTGATCTTTTTGATTCGGAAAACACTTTGTTTCTTTTAGATGAAGCTGACTCACATCTTCATTTTAAAAATATTGAAAAGCTTTGGATGATTTTACACTCAATTAAAGGGCATACAATTACAACAACGCATCTTCTCGATTCAATAACATCCAATGAGTTTTCATCCTTGAAAGTTGTCGAGAATGGAAAAATCACAGAGACCAACAAAATTAAACAGCTTATTAATAGATTAAGCATTCTATCAAGGGCAAAATCAGCGGAGTTTGAAATCTGTGGAAAAATCGCACATATGGCACTCATGGATGATTATAACGATTGGACTATATTTTTAAGACTTGCAGAAAGAAAAGGACTTGATATAACCAGACTTCAAAGCATTCAAGCAATCAAAAAGGCATCCAGCTATGGATCACTAAATGAAGCATTTGGAAAAGCTAAAATGGACTGGGTCAACGGATTAAGTAAAGCTGAATGTGAGCTTCAAACTAGGAAAATATTTCTTATTTGTGACCGTGATGAAGCAGCTATTCAGTTTAATTCCGGTAATGGAGTTCAATTGACAGGACAGCAATACCAAAACCAAATCAGACAAATATCTTGGCCAAGTGGAACTAATGTGGATGTTTATCTTCTTGCCTGGAAGCGTCGTGAAATCAAACACTATTTACTTTCTTATACTGCACTGCGCAACAACGGCAAACTTACCGAAATCAATGATGATACTCTTGCTACCGCTTTTCATCTAAGGCAAAACGATCCTGCAGACAATGACCAAATTAGCCAGCTACCTTCTGATAAGGTTAAAGGTGTTATAAGCTGCTTAATTGATAGCGAGGAAGGGCTTGATCTTGATAAACTTCAAACCTATATCAATCTAATTCCTGCTGATGAAATCAGTGTGGATATTGAAAATATGTATAACTTTATTGTGGAGAAAATATAATTATGTCGTTACAACAGAACATTGATCGAATAACCGATATTTTACGCCGTGATGACGGCATTAGTGGTGCTATGCACTATACAGAACAAACCAGCTGGATACTTTTTCTAAAGTTTTTAGATGATTATGAAGCAGAAAAAGAAGAAGAGGCCGTACTTTCAGGAAAAGAATATGTTCCTGTATTGGATAAGGAACATCAATGGTCAGTCTGGGCTTGTCCAAAGGATGAAAATGGGAAATTGGACTTGAAGAAAGCTCTTTCTGGTGAAGATTTAACAGAATATGTGAATAAAAAGCTTTTTCCTTACCTGAAAGCCTTTGGAAATGCCCTTAATGCTGATGTAAAAAGCTTTCAATATAAAATTGGTGCTATTTTTCAGTATTTAGATAATAAAATTGCTTCAGGGCACACTCTTCGTGAAGTTCTGGATCTGATCGATGAATTAAATTTTCAATCTGAAAGTGATCTTTTTGAACTCTCATTGATTTATGAAAATCTTTTACAGAATATGGGCGATGCTGGTGGATATGCAGGAGAGTTTTATACACCTCGACCAGTTGTGCGAGCCATGGTTCAAGCTCTTGATCCCAAAGCAAAAGAAACTATTTATGATGGAGCAGCTGGTTCATGTGGTTTTTTAGTTGAGGCTTTTGAACATTTGAAAGCTCAAAAGAAAGAACTGAGTGCTGAGGAGTGGGATTTTATTCAAAAAGATACATTCTATGGTTATGAAAAAACCTCTCTGGCCTATGTTATGGGTATGATGAATATGATTCTACACGGAATAGAGTCACCAAACCTTTATAGGACAAATACTCTAACCCAAAATATCAGGGAAATTCAGGAAAAAGACCGATATAATGTCATTCTTGCTAATCCTCCATTTGGCGGAAAAGAAAAAAGCCAGATTCAACAGAATTTTCCTATTCAAAGTAATGCCACGGAGCTTTTATTTCTGCAACACTTTATGAAATCCCTAAAAAGCGGTGGCCGTGCTGCCATTGTGGTACC
>CAYOKA010000279.1:0-1983 GCA_964404395.1 uncultured Oscillospiraceae bacterium
AGTAGTATTGAGATCCCTGAAGATAGGCAATTGATTGATGTTATTCCAAGACAGTATATTATTGACGGCTATGATGAGATTGTTGACCCTGCAGGTATGGTAGGGACAAAATTTGAAGTAGAAGCAGATATCCTGACCGGGAAGATAACGTCTGTACAGAGCATCATAAAGAGTATGGAAAGAGCAGGTGTCCAGATAGATGGTATTGTCGCTGAGGCATTTGCTACAGGGGAGATCAGCCTTACCCAAGACGAGAGAGATATTGGCGTTGTGTTGATTGATGTGGGCGGCAGCGTAACAGATGTATCAGTGTTTCAGGGAAAGCGTCTCGTTTTCTACGATTCTATCCCCGTGGGGGGAGACCACATTACTAATGATATTGCCATAGGTCTTCGTATAGCCTATTTAGAGGCGGAAAAAATAAAAAGACAATTTGAACTGGCTCTGACATCACTTATTAAAAACGATCAGGAAATATCTGTATTTGATATCAATGAAAACAAGAAAAAAGAAGTTCGGGTATCGGAGGTTGTTGAAATCATAGAAGCCAGAGTATATGAGGTGTTTTTACTCTGCAAGAATTTGCTTGACAAGGCAGGCCTGGTTATGCCCGAAAGTGGAAGCGTAGTTTTGACTGGAGCCGGGATTTCTTATGTTGATGGCTGCAGACAGCTAGCCAACGAGGTGTTTGGATTGCCTATCAGAACAGTTCAGGCGGGGCAAATTCAAGGGGTTTCAAAGCCTGAGTTTGTTGCAGCCGCGGGAATGATTAAGTATGTTTCAAATGTCAGAAAAGGTGCAAGCCATGCCAGCGAAATTAAATTAAAGAAATCTGTGACAAAAAAGAAAAAAGTATCATTCCTAAGTAAGGTTGAACAGTTTTTTAAGGAGATTTTTTAACTTATCTTGCTTTAATTATTGGAATAAGATATTATTTATGTAATGCCAAACCAATGACGAAGGGGGACTTAATTTGCTGGAGTTTGATATTGAAATGGAACAATTTGCCCAAATCAAGGTCATAGGCGTCGGTGGTGGAGGTAATAATGCCGTCAACAGAATGATATCCGCTGGATTACGCGGTGTAGAATTCATTGCAATAAATACTGATAAACAAGCTCTTTTTCTTTCTAAAGCAAACACGAAAATCCAAATAGGAGACAAGCTGACAAAGGGTCTTGGTGCAGGAGCCAACCCGGAAATCGGAGAGAAGGCTGCCAATGAAAGCAAGGAAGAGATAGCCCAAGCTATAAAGGGCGCTGATATGGTGTTTATTACTGCTGGAATGGGTGGCGGCACTGGAACCGGAGCCACGCCGGTCATAGCTCAGATTGCTAAAGAGATGGGTACACTGACGGTTGGTGTTGTCACTAAACCGTTCATGTTTGAAGGGCGCAAGAGAATGCAATATGCAGAGCAGGGAATTGACAATCTCAAGGATAACGTTGACACTCTTGTGACCATACCAAATGACAGATTGTTACAGGTAGCTGAAAAGAAAACATCTATTATTGATGCATTTATGATGGCTGACGATGTACTGCGTCAAGGAGTTCAAGGTATTTCCGACTTGATTGCCGTCCCAGGATTGATTAATCTTGACTTTGCCGATGTGAAAACCATCATGTACAACACAGGTATAGCTCATATGGGTATCGGTAAAGCTTCAGGTGAGGGAAGAGCAGAAGAGGCTGCCAAACAGGCGATCCAATCGCCCTTGCTAGAGACATCAATTGATGGCGCCAGGGGAGTTCTTCTCAATATAACAGGTGGCGAGGATCTTGGACTTTTCGAAGTCAATCTTGCAGCAGAGCTTGTTCAGAAATCAGCGGATCCTGATGCAAATATTATTGTCGGAGCTGTTATTGATGAAAATCTCAAGGATGAGATAGTGCTCACGGTTATTGCGACAGGATTCGAAAAGGGTCCTGTTATCAGGAAAATTGATAAAATAGTTGAAAAAGCCCAGCTTAAGCCTGAGCA
>CAYOKA010000280.1:0-1969 GCA_964404395.1 uncultured Oscillospiraceae bacterium
ACTACAGCTGGAGTGATATAGAAAAAGCCACATACGATCAGCTCATTGAGATCAATGGAATCGGAGATGTCATGGCAGAAGGCTTTGTCAGATATTTCAGTGATGAAAGGAATATGACTGTTGTGGCAAATATCCTCAGGGAAATAGAGTTTGAAGAAATGCAGACTGCCGGCGGCGATAGCCAAAAATTTGAGAACATCACCTTTGTAATCACAGGCTCTCTGGAGCATTTTAAGAATAGGGAGGAGCTTGTCGCTGTTATTGAAGAAAAGGGTGGCAAGGTGACAAATTCGGTGACTTCGAGAACCAATTATCTTATTAATAATGATAATATGTCCTCGTCCTCCAAAAACAAAAAAGCAAAGGAACTTGGCATCAGCATAATTACCGAAGCTCAGTTCCTTGAATTATAACGAGTAGTTATTGTGGATAATTAAAATCACCGAGAGTGAACCAAGTTCTGCAAGGAGCCGCTCGGAATAGCATATTCCTTTCGGCACTTAAACTCTTGTTGTTTTCCATCATTCCAGTTATTTAGTGGACGATAATATCCGGTGATGCGGCTGTATATCTCGGTATTTTTACTGCAAATTGGGCAGACTGCTTGTTCTCCCGGCAGATAACCATGCTCCTTGCATATGGAATATGTTGGGCTTATGGTATAGTATGGAAGCTTGTAAGAATCTGCTATTGTTTTTACCAGTCTTGCGGTAGACTTCCAATTAGGCATTTTCTCCCCAAGGAACACATGAAATACCGTTCCGCTGGTATATAGAGTTTGCAGTTCATCTTGAATATCCAATGCTTGGAATATATCTTCAGTATATCCAACCGGCAGATGAGTGCTGTTAGTGTAGTAGGGTGTCTCTCCAGTATTTCCTGCTGTTATAATATCAGGGTACTGCTTAATGTCATGCTTCGCCAGACGATAAGCTGTCGACTCGGCAGGAGTTGCTTCTAAATTGTATAAATCGCCATACTGCTCCTGGTAATCAGATAAGCGTTCTCGCATATGATTCAGAACATCCTTCGCAAACTGCTGAGTACGCGGATCGACAAGGTCGGATTTAAGCCATGGCGCATTCAACCCCGCCTCATTCATACCAATCAAACCAATTGTAGAAAAATGATTTCGGAAGGTACCCAGATAGCGTTTTGAGTAAGGATACAGACCGGCATCCATTAATTTGGTGATTACATTACGTTTTGTTTTTAGAGATCTGGCTGCTATATCCATTAAATAATCCAAGCGGTGGTAGAATTCATCCTCTGTTGCCGACAAATAGGCAATACGAGGTAAGTTTATCGTGACTACTCCCACAGAACCGGTGCTTTCCCCACTTCCGAAAAAGCCACCACCTTTTTTTCGAAGTTCTCGCAGGTCTAAACGTAAACGACAGCACATGCTCCGTACATCAGAAGGCTCCATGTCACTATTGACATAATTTGAAAAATAGGGCGTTCCATATTTGGAAGTCATTTCAAACAGCAGTTGGTTATTTTTCGTATCTGACCAATCAAAATCCTTTGTAATGGAGTAAGTCGGAATCGGGTATTGAAATCCGCGACCGTCATAGTCTCCTTCGAGCATGATGGTGAGGAATGCCTTGTTGATCATGTCCATTTCTTTCTGGCAATCCCCGTATGTAAAATCCAGCATTTTGCCACCAACAATGGCAGGCATATCAGCCAAATCCTTGGGGACTGTCCAGTCAAGCGTAATATTCGTGAAAGGAGCCTGTGTTCCCCAACGGCTGGGTGTATTAACACCAAAAATAAAGGATTCAATACATTTTTGCACCTGATTCAGATCTAAATTATCCGTTCTTACAAACGGAGCAAGATATGTATCAAAGGAACTGAATGCTTGGGCACCGGCCCATTCATTCTGCATGATTCCTAGAAAATTGACCATTTGATTGCATAGAGTAGCCAAATGCTTAGCCGGTGCAGAGGTTGTTTTTCCGCG
>CAYOKA010000281.1:0-1950 GCA_964404395.1 uncultured Oscillospiraceae bacterium
GTCGTAAGCATTTCAAGAGTGTCGATACCAGACCTGCCGTCAAGGAAGGAAAACTTGACGAATTATTAGATAGAACATTCGATCGATGACTTGAAATAGCCAAGAAAACACTATCTGAAGCAATTTTCTGAAGCATATTTCGAAAATGAAAAACACTCACCACTGGTGAGTGTATAGAAGCGTTTTCTTAGTGCCCTAACAGACACCACGTCGTTTGAGTGGAGCCTTTGCAGACGCTTTTGGGTCGTCAAAATCGGTAGTAATGAAGAGAGCTAATTGCGATGTCCGAAGATATAGATAAATAAAGGGTTATAGACAGCTTCAAAGAGAATTTCACCCCAGAAAGGAACGCAAACATGTGGCTTTCAGGGTTCTGGTTTTCAAAAACAGAGAAATCCACCCCACAGTTATATAGGTATAGCGCACTGCTTGAAATTTCAACTAATGGGAAGAAATATGCCTAAAAAGCCTTATTTTATAGACGATTTACTATAAAATGAGCTGAAATAAGGATTTTTTACTGTAATTGTACCCCATTACCTGCAAAAGTTAGCAGTGCGGTCTGCTCTTTCAAACTTCGTGACACATCCGGAGAAAAACAAAGAAGGCAGACACCACGTCGTTTGAGTGGCGCCTTTGTAGCGCTTTTGGGTCGTCAAAATCGGTAGCAGTAAAGATTAAATTTGTTGATATTATTTTTCCTTAATGGGATAATGTGAATATATTGAAGGAACTAAGGAGGAGCGATATGGGAAAAGCACTAATTATCGGAGCAGGCGGAGTCGCCGGCGTTGTTGCGCATAAGTGTGCGCAAAATTCGGACGTTTTTGAAGAAATTTGCATAGCCAGCAGAACATTGTCCAAATGTGATGCAATAAGGGAATCCATAAAAGTCAGGGTTCCGCAAAGTCCTACTAAGATTCATACCGCTCAGGTGGATGCCGACAGGACTGAGCTTGTGGTTGATCTGATCAGGAGCTTCCGGCCGGATATTGTTATCAATGTCGCTCTGCCTTATCAGGATCTGACGATTATGGACGCATGTCTTGAAACAGGGGTACATTATCTGGATACGGCCAATTACGAGCCGCCCGATGTCGCCAAGTTCGAGTACAAATGGCAGTGGGCATACAGGGAAAAATTCCGCAAGGCGCATGTTACCGCGCTGCTGGGAAGCGGATTTGACCCGGGCGTGACGGGCGTATTTTGTGCTTATGCCCAGAAGCATTATTTCGATGAGATTCATTCCATAGACATTCTGGATGCAAATGCCGGGGATCACGGATATCCCTTTGCTACCAACTTTAACCCTGAGATTAATATTCGAGAAATAACAGCTAAGGGCAGTTATTTTGAGAATGGCGAGTTTAAAGAGACGGAGCCTCTTTCTGTGAAAAAAATCTATGACTTTCCACAGATAGGCCCCAAAAACATTTATTTGCTCCATCATGAGGAAATTGAGTCCTTGGCGATTAACATAAAGGGCGTCAAGAGGATTCGCTTCTGGATGACATTTTCCGACAACTATCTCAATCACCTTCGCGTGCTGGAGAATGTGGGTATGACCTCGATTGAGCCTGTTGAATTTGAGGGAAAGGAAATTATTCCTCTACAGTTTTTGAAGGCGCTTCTTCCGGATCCGGCATCGCTGGGGCCCAGGACGAAGGGTAAGACCAATATCGGCTGTATTTTCCAAGGTGTGAAGGATGGAAAGCCCAGGACATACTATGTGTATAATGTATGCGACCACCAACAGTGTTATGAGGAGGTTGGCTCTCAGGCAATTTCCTATACGACCGGTGTTCCTGCCATGATTGGCGCCATGATGATCATGGAAGGTCTGTGGAAAAAGCACGGTGTTTACAATATCGAGGAGTTTGATCCGGATCCCTTTATGGAAGCCCTGAACAAGTGGGGACTGCCATGGCAGGAGGATTTTTCGCCGGAGCT
>CAYOKA010000282.1:0-1930 GCA_964404395.1 uncultured Oscillospiraceae bacterium
ATCGCGCCCGGCACGGCATTTGAAGATTTACCCGATGATTGGCAGTGCCCGATTTGTTTTGTCGGCAAAGATGAATTTGAACCTGTTGAAGACTGAATATTAAAGGAGGAAACAAAAATGAGTATGTTTTGATATCAGTGTCAACACAGCGAGGTTTGGTAATCCTGAAATCACGGAAGTCAATATCGGTGTCAGAAAAAATCCCGCGATCCTGATTTCCGGCCATGACCTGACCGATCTGGAACAGCTTTTAGAGCAAACCAAAGGCACCGGCGTGGATGTTTATACCCACAGCGAGATGCTGCCCGCCCACTATTACCCGGCTTTCAAAAAATACGATAATTTCGCGGGCAACTATGGTAACGCCTGGTGGAAGCAGCTTGACGAATTTGTATCCTTCCACGGCCCAATTCTCTTTACCACCAACTACATCGTCCCGCCCAGAAGCGAGGAGGTTCGGGGCAGAATCTTTACCACGGGTTCCACGGGCTATCCCGGTTGCAAGCACATTGAAGCCGACGAGACCTCGTACTTATGGATTTCTTGATCATCAAAGCCGATGGAAAGTCTTCCGCGAATGGCGGTCATATAGACGTTTGAATTGGATAAGTGCTCCGGCAGTCCCTCACCTTTGTTAAATACCATGTGAAGGTAATTATTTAAAAATATTGATGAATGTGATTTATTGCCTCTCTTATCTTGCTTGTCTGCCAAAGAGTCATATTATGAAAAAGGTCAAACCGTATTTTTCACTGGTGAAAGAATCGAAAAATTCGGCATTGTTCTATCGGGACAAGTTCAGGTCGTACAGGATGACTATTACGGAAACAGAAGTATCCTCGGAAAAATTGACATTGGGAATCTGTTCGGGGAATCCTTTGCCTGCTCGGAAACAAAAACGCTTCCGGTCAGTGTAATCACAACGGCCGAAAGCGAACTGCTTTTTATCGACTGTCACAGGCTTGCCGTCCCGTGCGCTAAGGCGTGTGGATTTCACAGCAGGCTCATTCAAAATATGCTGAGTATCGTATCGACGAAAAACATATTGCTGACACAGAAAATTGAATTCACCTCGAAACGAACCACCCGCGAAAAGCTTTTGGCCTATCTTTCGGCTGAGGCTAAGAAAGCTGAAGGCAATTATTTTTACATCCCGTTTAATCGTCAAGAACTCGCAGATTATCTTTCCGTCGAGCGCAGCGCTATGTCGGCTGAGCTTTCAAAGCTTAAAAATGATGGATTGCTGAACTTTCATAAAAATCAATTTGAGCTGTTATAAGTAGATTATTTTTTATTTTTTGTAATGAATAGCATCCTTAGGACAAACCTGCCTGCAATTTGTGCATTGATGGCACAATGCGGTTTTTATAATTGCCTTTTTATCCTTTGAGGAAACAAGGATTGCATTTGAAGGGCAAACTTTTTCACATAGTTTACAGCCGATGCAGGCATCCTTATCAACTTTTTCAGAAAGCCTTGCAAAACGGCCAAAGGTCTTTTGCAAAGCGCCAAACGGGCAGATGAGATTATGAAATACTTCCGGTTTATATCTGAGCGTTACAAGCACTGATATAACCAGCCAGAAAGGTAGAATCGGCAGGTCAATGTGTAGCAGTCTTTTGGAAAGCAACATAATCGCTATACTGATAACCAGAGTTATCCATGTAAAATAGCCATTTTTCAGCCACTTGGGTGCATCCGTTGTTTGAAGCTTTAGCTTTTTGGATAGCCATTCGACGGGTATCATCAGGGTATTCATAGGGCAAGCATACCCGCAGTAGACTCTGCCAAAGATGAGCGCAATAATCAGACTTGCTGCAAATGAAGCAAGCCAAAGTGTTACTTTCCCATTTGCCAGCAGAAACAGAAAAAGTGCAAGAAAGAGTATCCGAATGATGTTGGTTATGTATTTCATGATACCTTTTCCTCC
>CAYOKA010000283.1:0-1923 GCA_964404395.1 uncultured Oscillospiraceae bacterium
GGATAATATCGGCACATTAGTTTTAGTACTTAGTACAATAGTTTCATTGATTAGCTTACGTCCAAGAGTTTTAGAAACCTTGCCGAAGGGAATTAACAGATTTAAAAAACTATCGTCCATTGCACGGTTAAGCTTGTATACTTTTGCGTTTTCCTCAGAAGTACAGTTTGTAAACCGAATTTTAACATCTTCTGCAGAAGTTAATCCATTACCACCTTGACGCGCTTTCCATTTACCACTATCAACGTAGACTTCCGCATCGGGTTTACCAATCTTCTTAGCAAAATTTATTAAAAACCTGCGCCATTCTTCAGACTGTTCTGGCATATAAATACGAGACAAAAATTGCGCCCTAACACTGTTGTTTGGACAACACCAACATCCTACTCTATCATATCCGAGTCTGTAAGCATCGTTAAAATCTATGCCTTCGCTTAAAATATAAAGCCACACATCAACATCTTTCCAATTAAAAATCGGAGATGCAACCCTCTGCTTTTGTATTTTTACTGATTCGGCATTATCCTCAACCCGATTATACTTGCTACGGCTCACAGATTCATTCTTTCTAATGCCATAAAATGTTAAAATATTCATGTCCCTGTATAAACTATTTAGTACACGAGTAATGGGTCCTGTCTTAAACATAGAACAGCACCAGCGTAACATACGCGCTGGAGGGCCAATGTCCTCACAAACATCAAAAAAATCCTGTTCCTTATTTCTTGCAGTCTTCAAAATTGCTTTTGGATTATTTTTCTTAAAGCGCTGAGCATATTCATAGGTCAGAGGAAATTCGAGGGTGGTATCCCCAAAAATATGCACCAAGCTTGGATTACTTAATGCTCGAACAGTTAACTCTGCAGTAACAGTAGAATCTTTACCTCCTGAAAACGAAATCACTATATTCTCAATGGGATATGCTTGTGCAGTATCTTTTATGAATTCTGTAGCCTCATTAATATTGTATAGGAGCCTTTCCTTGTTTGCCTTTATAAAGCTCTTTACAGATTTATTAAAAAAGTCATAGCTATTCTGAGCACTATATCTCTCAAGTTTTTCTATAATATGATCTATGGAATGTCTTCTAAAAACCTTAGCCGGAACACTTTTCGATTTACCATCAATATAGTAACGATTTTCTGATGCCCATACAGTACTATTTATGTATTCAAAAGGCTTTGCTATAAGTATTTCCATCAATAACCGCTCCTCGGGAAATACTGGCCGCAAATCTGCACATAAATAAGATGCTATCTTGCCGCACAGAGGGCAAATGTCTTTATCTATTCTATCTGCTGCCTTAATAAGAGGTGTCCTACAACCATCGCAATAGTAAACCATAACTGGAGCATCCTGTTCTGTGGTAGCACCGCAAAGCTCGCATTTCTCTCTATTAGTTTCTTCATTACAGCTCTTGCACCACACAACAAAACACCCCCCTTAACCTCTAACAAATCATATCACATTAACATAATAGCAAACAACAAACCAGTATGATTAAATATGCCAAGAACATACGTTCTGTTGGATCCAATTATACCTAATGCTGACATGCAATTCAAGTCTTACTTCCAACCCTTACCCCAAATAAACACTCTCATTATGCCATTCCAAGTAATGCGGATCTGGCAGCTGTTCTCTTCTTTCCGGCAAAATAATAAGCTTGCTGCCATGGTGAGCATAGTACTCTCTGCCATTTCCAAAATCCTCTTTGATACGGCGACTTACTTCAACATTTAGTTCCTTATCAATCGTTATGTATCCCCGATCAAACAATGTATGAAGGTCCCTTCTGAGCAGAAGTCCATTACTGATTTCATGTGGTCCTTCAAGACTATAGGGCTTAATGTGGGCTGCCTCTAATGCCGGCAATGTTTTTTCACCGGTTATTGCACATCTTCTATGGTATGCATCTGTAAT
>CAYOKA010000284.1:0-1891 GCA_964404395.1 uncultured Oscillospiraceae bacterium
TGCAAGATAGTCAAAATTTAAATAAAGATAAAAGGCCGTAAGCACAATAAAGGCCGTCAATATTCCCAATGAGGTGCGATATCTCCTCTTATACCGTTTCAGAAGTTCTTCAGTAGTTAACTCATGCTTTTTTCGCCTTTTTATCAGCATTTATTTTTTCATACCCTCTAGTCCGTTTTATTTATGTAAGTGTTCCTGCCTCTTTGAGCAGGCATTTGCGCTGCTCAGCTATCCACCTTGCTTAGCTCTCCACATATCTCTTTATCTTTTTGGTGGTGGTTTTTGCAAATTCCTCTTCTCTTAGACTGAAATCCTTAACGTATTTATAAATAACAAGACTTTTGTTTACTTGCTTGACTTCCTTGCGGATAATGTCATAAATCTCATCGTAGCTAGGCTCGCTGTTGCCCAATTCAGCCTGGATAGCTTCCAGTTCAGGAACTATAGTGGCGGAAACCACAACATCCCCAAATACCGGATCGTCCTTGCCAAACACGATACATTCCTTGATGAAAGGACTCTTAGTAAGCAGTATCTCTATTTCCTCGGGATAAATATTTTTTCCGTTTTTCGTAACAATTACATTCTTTTTTCTGCCGGTAATATACACAAATTTGTCGTTGTCTATATACCCCAGGTCACCTGTATAGAACCAGCCATCCTTCAATACCTTAGACGTGCTTTCAGGGTCTTCATAATAGCCCATCATAACATTAAGCCCCTTAACGCAAATCTCCCCAATGCCATCTGTACCGGGATTGTCAATTCTGACTTCAAGACCGGGAAGCGGCAACCCTACAGCAGCATCCTTGTAATCAACATCACGGTTTAGAGCAACAATGGGGCTGCATTCTGTAAGGCCATAACCCTGTATAAACAGGATGCCAAAGCTTCGGAAGCCTTTTGAAACCTCAGGGTCAATGCCGGCAGCTCCGCTGATTAGAAGCCTTAGTTTTCCACCAAAGTTATCATGAATCTGGGCAAAAAGCTTTCTGGACACATCAACCCCAACTTTTTTCAATAAATTGCTGAGCTTGATGCCAAATTTCAACTTTTTCAGGAGTTTAGGATTCTTTGCGGCTTGATCCCATATCCGTTTATATATGGCTTCATGGATTAGTGGAACAGCGAGCATCACTGTTGCCTTGGTCTCCTGAAGATTCTTTGCAATATGTCTGAGACCTTCACAAAATGCCACAGCGGCACCACGATAGAAGGGGCATAAAAAGCCGCAGGTATTTTCATAAGTATGATGAAGTGGCAATACCGAAAGAAAAATATCGGAGGGAACAATGTTTGTCATCGAACTCATAGCCATCAGGTTTGCTGTTATATTCCTATGGTTGAGCATAACAGCCTTCGACTTAGCGGTAGTAGCAGAGGTGAACAAAAGAATATTCATTGCTTCCGGATCGATCTGGGCATCTATGAAATCTGTGTTTCCTGCCTCAAGAATTTTTTGACCCTTGTCCACAAGTGATTTTAGCGGGATGAAGCCATTCTCATCGTCTCCTTCTCCATCCATGTCTATGTAGTGTTTTATGAAATCAATTCGCTTTGAGATGCTTATGGCATGTTCCCTCTTGTTTCCGGAAAATATAACTGCGTCCGCCTTTGATCTGGCCAAGAGGCTTTCGATTTCATTTTCTGGGAGTTGATTGTCCAACGGCACTACAATTCCGGCGCCGTTTACCACTGCCATGTAGGACAAGACCCAATCATATCTATTTTCACCGATAATGGCTATTCTGCGATCTTTTAAACCAATATCAATCAATGCTGTCCCCAGTGCATCCACATCTGTTTTGAATTGCTTAAAGGTGATAGAATCAAAGGTGTCATTGCCCTTGCGTTTGTTGAGAAAAGCAGTTCTTTCGCCGTACAGAGAGGT
>CAYOKA010000285.1:0-1888 GCA_964404395.1 uncultured Oscillospiraceae bacterium
AATTGTAATTAAAGACACGATAAACCATTTGCTCTTAAAAAAACGCAGCAATGGATATGTCTCCTCTCTATCTCAATTTTCTGGGCGTTATCAGTACCCTTTTTAAAGTTTCGATTTCCTCGAGCACTTTACCTGTCCCAATCGCTACGCAGTCCAGTGGATTTTCAGCAATCATGACCGGCATACCTGTCTCTTCTTTGATGAGCATGTCCAGTCCACTCAGAAGAGCACCTCCACCTGCCAGCATGATGCCCTTATCCATAATATCGGAAGCCAGCTCCGGAGGTGTTTTTTCAAGCGTAAACTTAATAGAGTCAATAATGGAATCAATTGGCTCCGTTAGTGCTTCATTTATTTCGCTTGAGGATATTGTAACATTCTTGGGAAGCCCTGTTATAAGGTCTCTACCTCTGACCTCAATGTATTCTTCCTGTGGCTTTGGAAAAGCATTTCCGATTGTGAGCTTGATTTGTTCCGCAGATCTTTCGCCAATCATCAGGTTGTACTCTTTTTTAACAAAATGGACGACTGCTTCATCAAATTCGTCGCCTGCTATTCTCAGCGACTTGCTTGTGACAATTCCACCCAGCGATATGACGGCTACCTCACTTGTGCCGCCCCCCACATCAACAATCATGCTGCCGGTAGGCTCTTCAACAGGAAGATCTGCTCCGATGGCTGCAGCCATGGGCTCTTCAATCAAATATGCCTCTTTTGCCCCGGCCGAAAGTGTAGCTTCCTCAACAGCTCTCTTTTCAACCTCGGTTACCCCTGATGGCACGCATATCACAACTCGCGGTTTTGAAACAAAGCCGCCACCCATAGCTCTTTTTATAAAGTATTTCAGCATGCTTTGGGTTATGTCGAAATCGGCAATAACGCCATCCTTCATCGGCCTTATCGCAACAATGTCCCCGGGAGTCCTTCCAATCATGCTCTTCGCATCATCTCCCACAGCCAATATGGTTTTAGTGTTTTTATTTATGGCCACAACCGAAGGCTCTCTTATAACTATTCCTTTACCCTTTACATGAACCAATGTATTTGCTGTACCTAAATCAATCCCTATGTCTTTTGCAAAAAATCCCATTTGATTTTCCTCCTGAAGTGTCTCTCAGAGAGCATCAAGACGGCTGTATTACAACAGTCCCGCTTTATTCTACATGAGTCCCTGCTCTCTAAAACTTATGTATCTTCCATCCCCAATTACAATATGATCCAAAACCTTTATTCCCAAGATGCTTCCTGCATTTACCAGTCTTTGCGTTGTTTCTATATCCTCCCTGCTTGGTTCCGGATCACCGCTGGGGTGGTTATGTACAAGTAATACTGCCGAACAACCAACCTTAACCGCCTCACTAAAGACTTCCCTGGGATGTACTATCGATGAATTCAGGCTTCCTACAGAAATATTCAAATGCTTAATAATATGGTTTTTTGTGTTCAGCATGACTATCTTAAATACTTCCTTCTGTAGGTGTCGCATTTCCTCCATCAAAAGTGTGCTGACTTCCACAGGTGAACTGATAACCACACGGTCGTTATTAATAAGAGAAGACGATACTCTCTTTGACAGCTCCATGACCGCTTTTATCTGTAAAGCCTTAACCCTTCCTATCCCCCTTGTTTTTCTCAGCTCCTGCACGGATAGATTATGCAAAAACGCTATTCCACCATTATCACGGCCAAGAGAAAGCACCCGTTGAGCTAATGCAACCGAAGTTTCTTCACGGCTTCCAGTTCTAATGATAACCGCCATCAGCTCTGCATTTGACAATGCTTCCGTTCCATACATCTCCAATTTCTCATAAGGTCTTTCACTTGCCGGTATATCCTTCATTCTAAGTCTGTATTCCATTTTGGTCAACCCCCGCAATTCTTAAAATTT
>CAYOKA010000286.1:0-1840 GCA_964404395.1 uncultured Oscillospiraceae bacterium
AGGTGAACCAGATAGGCACACTCACAGAAACACTGGATGCTATCCAAATGGCAAATAGAGCAGGTTATACCGCTGTGACTTCTCACAGATCAGGTGAGACAGAGGATGCCACGATCGCTGATATCGCAGTGGCCACAAATTCGGGGCAGATTAAGACCGGTGCGCCGTCCAGAACTGATAGAGTCGCAAAATACAACCAACTGCTTAGAATAGAAGAAGAGCTTGGAGATGTGGCGGTATACCCGGGACTTGATGCATGGTTTAACCTGACGAATAAATAAGAGTTGTTTTTTCAAAGCGCATGTGTTACAATTTAGTTTGTCAATTTTTCGGGAGGTGTTTGTATTGTCAGCGGCTCAAGTTATTATTTCGGTATTACAGATAATATTTTCCTTGTCCATCATCATTATGATATTACTACAGTCAGGTAAGTCTGAGGGACTTTCAGGTTCTATAGCCGGCGGGGCGGAAACGTTTTTTGGAAAAAACAAAGGCAGGACAATGGATGCTATTTTGGGCAAGTATACGTCCGTAGCGGCAATCATGTTTATGGTTACTTCTATCATACTGTTTCTTCTTCTGAAATGAATATGGATGGTATACAAAAGGCTATGCGCTAATGCATGGCCTTTTATATATAGAGGCATAATAACGGATAGGGTATTTTGCGGCTTACATCGCAAGAGCCTTGGTGGAAGTTGACAGGAGAAGGAAGGAATGGATATTAACGAGGAACGTAAAAATAAAATTGTGGAGTTTATGAAAGAGAGCTCCTACAGGCCATTGAAGCTAAGTGAGCTTGCAGTGGTTCTTGATGTGCCACGAGCTGATAGGGCTCAGCTGACGCAGATTCTGGAGGATCTGGAGCAGGAGGGTGCCATATATAGGACGAATAAGGACAGGTATGGCGTTCCTGAGAGAATGAATCTGGTGGTGGGTACACTACAGGGAAATGAGCGGGGATACGGCTTCTTAATTCCGGATGATGAGCGTGCTTCAGATGTTTTTATTTCTGCGGATGACATGGCGGGGGCTATGCATAGTGACAGAGTTATTGCCAGGGTGACTGCCAAAGCGGGAGACAGGCGTGCAGAAGGTGAAATAATCAGGATATTGGAAAGGAAGCTCACGCAAGTTGTAGGAACATTTGAAAACAGCCGCTATTTTGGCATTGTGGTGCCTGACGATCGCAGGATCTCAGGTGATATTTTTATTCCAAAGGACGAAACCAACGGTGCAAAGCCCGGATACAAGGTTGTTGCGGAAATTGTTAAGTGGCCGGAAAAAAGGCGGAATGCCGAAGGTAGGATTACCGAGATTATAGGAGACATCAATGAGCCCGGTACGGATATTCTATCTATCATGAAAGCCTTCAATTTGAAGGAAACCTTTCCCGAGCAGGTAATAAGGCAGATAGAGGCTATTCCTGAAGATATCAGCGAAAGCATAATGAAGGGCAGACGGGATCTAAGAAATCTGAGAATGGTTACGATAGACGGCGAGGATGCTAAGGATCTGGATGATGCGGTATCCATAGAAAGGCTGCCGAATGGATTCAGACTGGGCATACACATTGCGGATGTGAGCCATTATGTGACTGAAGGCTCGGCCTTGGACAAAGAGTCTGCAGAAAGAGGCACAAGCGTCTATCTTGTGGATAGGGTTATACCCATGCTGCCGCCCAAGCTGTCTAACGGCGTGTGCAGCCTGAATGCTCATGAGGACAGGCTGGCTTTCACTGTAATGATGGACATTGATTACAGCGGAAAGGTAATGAGCCACGACATCTTTGAGAGCGTTATCAATGTCAATGAGAGAATGACCTATACCGATGTATATA
>CAYOKA010000287.1:0-1838 GCA_964404395.1 uncultured Oscillospiraceae bacterium
TCTACAAATATTATGTAGATAATTTTCCTTATTCATTTGAGTATGTCGCACCGTCCGTCGAGGAGTTTGCCGGGAGAATAGCTGATGTTTCAGAGAAGTTCCCTTTCTTTGTTTGCGAGGATAATGGCTTAGTAATAGGTTTCGCTTACGCACATAAGTTTGGGGAGCGTAAAGCATATCAGTGGGTATGTGAAACTTCTATTTATGTAATGAATGGCTGTTCACAAAAAGGTGTAGGAATAACCAACACTATGTCGCCCTTCATGATACCATGACGGATCTGCTTCGGAAATATGATCATGCTATCCGAGCTATTTACCCTGAGCGTATATATTTTTTCCCTTCGTCCCGGGGTTCATTTATATCCAAAGAATGGGTCACGCAAACTTTTCGTTTGATCTGGAGCAGCACTAACACATCTCATGCGATTGCATATGAGTTCCGTCATAATTACGCCGTGGAAAACATCAACCGTTGGATTGGAGAAGGATTTGGATTCTATTCAAAACTGGTTTATTTGAGCAAAAGCATGGGGCATGCGACGTTGGAGAGTACAAAGTATTATTTTCATTTAGTTCCGGCTATGTCCAGTATTCTGCAAGAACTGACTGGCAGTGGGTTTGACGACATTATCCCGGAGGTTCCACATGAAGAAAATTGAAAAAGAATCAATCTCCATAGCCAAGCATATACATCATTTTTAACAGTTTATGTGCCGTCGCTAAAAAACCAGAGCGATAATACTGTAAAGTCGCATGCAACAGCTATTTCACTGTTTATCGGGTTTCTGGAAGACGAACATAATATCAATCCTGACAAGTTTTGCGGTAATTGTTTCAGTAGGGACATGATTGATAAATGGTTGTTATGGCTTCATGGAAAGCGCGGATGCTCACCGGAGACATGCAATGTACGGCTCGCATCGCTTAGAGCCTTCCTGAAATATCTCGGGGACAGGGATGTGACCATGCTCCACATTAGTCAGGCCGCAACCGCTATCCCGCAAATGAAGGGAACGAAAAAGAAGGTTAATGGTATGAGCAAAGACGCTGTCAGGGCGCTCATGATGACCCCAGACACGACCACTCCGGCAGGAAGGCGTGATCTTGCCTTAATGATCGCCATTTATGTAACAGCCGCTAGGATTGATGAAATCCTATCACTGAAAGTCAAACAGTTACATCTCGAATCTAAGGAACCCTATGTTACCATAATTGGCAAGGGCAATAAGATTAGGACACTGTATCTGCTACCGAAATCCGCTGCGCATTTGAAAAGGTATCTGAGCGAATTCCACGGCGACGAACCGACCCCAGAGGCATATGTCTTTTACTCACGAAACAATGGGCTATACTCGAAGATG
This sequence comes from uncultured Oscillospiraceae bacterium, assembly GCA_964404395.1. Lineage (GTDB taxonomy): Bacteria > Bacillota > Clostridia > Acetivibrionales > DTU013 > JAAYBT01. The sequence goes on from CAYOKA010000287.1 coordinate 1,364, forward strand.
AGCCAAACCGCTGTGAGCAAGCGATTGAAAGAACATGCACTAAAGTCAAACAGCTTGTGTGCTGAGGTTCCAATAAATCTCCACGCACATCAGTTAAGACATGCTAAGGCCTCCCACTGGCTTGAGGATGGGATGAATATTGTGCGGATATCGTTACTTTTGGGCCATGAGCAATTAGAGACGACGATGGTTTATCTTGACGTCACCATTGAGCAAAAATCATTGGCTTTGGGGAGTATCGAAGATGAGCATTGCAAAAGTCTGCCAAAGAAATGGAAAGGCAGTCTAGGCTCATTACCTGCATTTTGTGGTGTTAAGTCATTGAAAAGGTGAACAAAAAATCCAAACCTTTTATCGACGTAGGTGTCTGTTTATGCCGCTTTGTTATGAAATGTTTGGATTTTATTTTTGTTTGGATTCTCCAGGTTTGTCGTAATTATCACGCTCCTTTTCTCATAGCATTCGGAAATGACTT
>CAYOKA010000288.1:0-1812 GCA_964404395.1 uncultured Oscillospiraceae bacterium
TTATGTAATAGAAGAAAAGGTATTTAAGTCACAGTCATTAATAGACTTAATTAAACAAAATCTAGAGTTTATTGATTGAGGGTCAATGGGAAACTATTAAAACCTGGAATTCTTCAGACAGTACAGTTGTTTCTTTATATAAAGATTGGTATGTAACAAGCGGATACCAATATAGATTAAAGCTTACACATACAGCAAAGAGTAGTAATTCGACTGTGATTGATAGCTTTGTCAACTATAGCAAAACTGTTACATATAACTAAAAATGTTTTGATAGGAAGTATACAATTTATGGTTAGACTTTGTCTCAAAGAAATCTAACACTAACACAATGCATTGGGGGACCAATATATAGAGGATCTTTCTTAGGGTAGTATGTTGCGTTTTACTGGTAGCTTTGGTTGCATGTTCAAATCATCAACAGGTTAATAATTCTACGTACTCTCAGCAGATTGCAGTTGGAGATTTCTTTACTCTACGGCTCTCCCCTGAAGGTACTCTTTACGTATCAGGAGGAGGTTCCACAAAAGATAATAACTATCATGAAACAAAAATCTTACAAGAGAAAAAATTTAAGAGCATCGACGCAAGTAATAGCTGTGCGGCAGTAATAGATGAAGAAGGTAATTTATATATTTTAGGCAACATTTCTTTTGCCTTGGAGGAAGTTCCCGGAGTTATCAGCAATGATTTAACATCGTCAGTAAAACAGCCAAACTGCGCACATAGGAATTCCAACAAAAATATTATTGGAGAAATCGGGTAAAATTGTAGATGCAGACAGTGGATTTTTCTTTGACTTATTACTTACCGAGGATGGTACTGTACTTGGTCGTGGCAACAATAAATATGGACAAATCTTACCAGATGGCCCAGCATACATCGATCGTTTTACAGAAATTTCACTTCCTGAAGAAATAGAGAGAATCTCGGCTGTGAGATAGTCATTGTGCCGGAACAGGCAGAGGTGGTCAGAAAAATATTTGACTTATATTTGCAGGGTCTGCCACTAGGACAAATAAAGTCTTATCTGGAATCCCAGGGGATTAAAACTGTAACGGGCAAGGGGATTTGGAATACAAAAACGATTCAGAGGATGTTGAACAATGAGAAATACAAGGGCGATACAATGCTTCAAAAGACCTTTACCGAGGATTTTATGACCGGTAAGAAGAGTAAGAATATTGGGCAGCGAAATAGGTATTATGTAAGGGATAGCCATCCGGCAATTGTTTCCGCCGAAGTGTTTGGTAAAGTTCAGGAAGAAATGACCAAGCGTTCAAGGTTTGACCGCAAAGAGGGTGGCTCTGCAGAAGCCAGCAAAAAATATAATGGTAAATACTTTCTAGGGAATCTGCTGGTATGCAGCGATTGCGGAGCATCTTATCGGAGAAGGACGGAAAGAGGCAAAGTTATCTGGCGCTGCGCTACAAGGATTGAAAAGGGGAAAGACGCATGTCCACATTCCACTACGCTTGATGAAGGATGGATACAGGATACCATTGGCGAGACTGTTTGCCAGAACAGAGCTTATGATGAAAGCATAATCAGAAATGAAGTTGATAAAATCCAGGTTTTTGACGCTTATATTCTGATTTTCCACACGAATGGGTCGCAGGAGAAAAGGACGCTCCGGAATGACTGACAAATATACAAAATTTTCTACAAAATCGCTTTTATTATGATATATTTATAGTAATATCAAAGGTTAACAAAATTTATTTAAGAATAGGAAATAATCATTATGGGAAAACAGAACACTTAAGGCAGTAGAAGCCGCAATCCTGTTATAACAAGGAATTGCGAGATTGG
>CAYOKA010000289.1:0-1810 GCA_964404395.1 uncultured Oscillospiraceae bacterium
TTATTGAAGTATATAGTGCCCCTTTGTTTTGACGCCGCCGATGCCTTTACTGCCCGACTGCGTAAGCTTGGCAATCTGCTCCGGTGTTACTGTCCTGCGTGAGTCGGTCAAAGCGATTCTGTCCCCAACCTTTGCAGGATCCAGAGCATGGATTAGTATCCTTCCCGGAGAGCTTGCAAAGTTAGCGCCGGCTTCCATTATTCCTTCGAAGTAAGACTGGCAGGCACCTGAGAAGATGCACAGCTTTTCATAGCTGGGCTCGTATTTTCTTGCTATTTGGGCTGTTTGCACGAAATATCGTGAGTTTCGATAGCTTTCAAGCGAATCCATTTTTACAGCATTTTTTTTCAAACCGTCATGCCCTGTTGCTATCAGTATATCAGCCTTCGTGCCGGCAAGAAGTCCTCGAACTCTTTCCGGCTGTTCGCTTTCCGGGATTACATACCCATAGGCCTTGATTTTTGCATCCTTGTAGTAGGACTGGCACATTTCAAGGAAGTCGGCACTGGAGTCTATATGAAGAATCTTACCTGACCTGCCCCTGACTCTCTGGAACAGCTGTAAAGCCGGGAAACCACGGGACATATGGTGAATTCCCTCGGCGGAAAGCCTGCTTTTAAGCTCGTTACGGACATCCTCAGAATTTTTCAACTCCAGATCATTTTCATCCGAGTCGGCCATAATTCTATACAGCATACCTTTAAGTATATATGTTCTTCTTCCGTTTCTGGTTGCTATATCTGTAATCATGAAATAAATATCACTGCCATAGGACTTTCTTGTGACGACGTCCCCTATCCGTAAAGAATTCATATAACCACCCTTCAATTTACATAATTGATATTACATAATATGAAGGGGCCTATATGTTGGGAACAAAGGGGAGGGACTTATTTTATGATACTTTTGCGATACAATGTTCAAAGCAAAGGTTTATAGCTTCTTTATTCACGATAGTGAGGGTAGGGGTATTGAGACAAATAATGTAAGAAATGAAATAAAAAAGCAGATAATCATCTGCAATTATCCGCGTGTGCCGCCCATAGTTTTTGCGCGTGCTGAAGGCTTTTCACGCACGACACCGGCCATAATTTTCCGCGCAACCTGCGCCGGCGAAAGAGAGGTGGCATCAATAATCAGGTCATAGTTATCGGGATTGGAGCAATCAACACCGTATTTTGTAATGTATCTAAGGTTCTCGCTTTTTTTCCTGGCTATCAGTGCAGCTTTCGCTTCATCAATACTGGCATACTTTTCCACAGAGCCTCTTTTGTCATTCATAATCCTGCGTACTGCTTCATCCAAATCCACAGATAAGTATACCTTGAAGCTATCAGGCACAAAGTGCCATGCCATTCTGGAATCCAGCACCATATCTTCGTCACGCTTGCCGATTGCGGTTAATCTGGCATCAATCTCCTCATCGATTTCAGGATGGCTTTCCATGTATTTATTAAAGGCCAGTATATCCATATTGTATTTTCTAGCCAATAACCGCTGTATTTGTCCTATGGAATAAGACTTCAGTCCGAAATTTTTTTTTAGATATAGACAAACAGTTGACTTCCCGCTTCCAAGATCTCCTGTGACCGAAACCTTTATCCTTTTACCGGTCTTCTTCATTATAAATGCTCCTTATGATATGCAAACTATGTGCATAATATTTGTTCTCAAAAAGGATTATAACAAATAAGATTCACATGTACAATTATACCCTGAATCCTTTAGATTCATGGTACAATAATGCTAAATATAAAAAAAGACTATTATTTACAGGAGGGATTTTCAATGAATTGCTACAACATTATGA
>CAYOKA010000290.1:0-1797 GCA_964404395.1 uncultured Oscillospiraceae bacterium
TTTATTAGTTGTCCTTTGTAGTGTATCTAATAAGTATACCTTTTTCAACCTCTGTGGATACCAATTTTGACAATCTATAATGTCAACTAAATTTTCCCCTACTCCACAAACCCCTTCGGGTGGCTCTTGTGCCAATTCCACGCCGTGTCGATTATTTTATGCAGATCATTATACCTGGGATTCCACTTCAGCTCATCTCGAATCTTGTCAGAGGATGCCACAAGCACCGCGGGATCACCCGGCCTTCTGGCTACTGTGCTTGCCTTGATGTCTATCCCTGTGACCTTTCTGGCGGCCCGGACAACCTCCTTCACCGAGAAGCCCTTGCCGCTGCCCAAATTGTAAATATTGCTGTCATTACCGGCTCTGAGGCTTCTTAATGCAAGTATGTGAGCCGCAGCCAGGTCGGTGACATGGATATAGTCTCTGATGCAGCTTCCATCCGGAGTATCATAATCATCACCGAATATCCTGATATCATCTCTTTGCCCAAGTGCGGCCTGTAGTACAATTGGAATAAGATGGCTCTCCGGCCTGTGATCCTCTCCGATGACTCCGCTGATATGGGCACCCGCAGCGTTAAAATATCGCAGCGATATGTACGTGATACCATATGCCTTATCAGCCCATTTTAAAGCCTTCTCAATCGATAGCTTCGTTTCTCCGTAAGGATTCGTGGGAAGGGTTTTGTCCGTTTCCACAATAGGATTGCTTTCCGGTTCGCCATAGGTAGCCGCTGTGGAAGAGAATACTAATCTTTTTACGCCATAATCCTTCATTTTTTCCAGAAGACGGAGTGTTGACACCATATTGTTATTGTAGTATTTCAAAGGATCTGTTACGCTTTCCCCCACCAGAGAGTCTGCTGCAAAGTGAACTACTTCATCAATGTCATTTTCTCTAAACACATTATCAAGAAAAGCCTCATCCCGAAGATCTCCCTTGTAAAACTTCCCGCCTTGAATTGCGCCCTTGTGGCCCTTTTGTAGATTATCCACTATGATGACCTGCGCATTTTCCTCCAAAAGCTCCAATGCCGTATGACTTCCGATATAGCCTGCCCCGCCTGTTACTAAGGTTGCCATGAACTGCGCCTCCTGTCATTATGTTTTCTTATAATTTCTATGCCTGATCTCGTCAGCGTCTTTTACCTTGCGGACAGTGCTGCCGATACCCGGCAAGTCTTCCCCTACCTATATATTAACCTATCATTCAGTTAAGTAAATGTCCACATGTTAGTACAATATGTTATAATGTTGCATATATCCGAAATGCAAGCAATATGCTTTGCCAGCGAAGTTTTAAGAAAGGTTGCATTATGCTTGAGAAAATGTATTTTGACGAGCCCCGGCACACAGATATGAATATGTATCGATGTGGTATTGAGGACTGCAAAAGCGGCCATTCCTGGGGGCCTGCCGTCAGGGATCACTATATCATACATTATATACTGGGCGGAAAGGGCTTTTTTACGGTTGGAGGCAATAGCTATTCGCTCAGCGGAAACGATGGCTTTCTAATTTGTCCCGACACCATTGTCCATTACCGGGCCGATACCACTGAGCCCTGGAGCTATGGCTGGGTGGGTTTTAACGGCCTTAAGGCTACAGTTTATTTGAAGCAGGCCGGACTTGATGCCGAAAATCCTGTTTTTAGATATGAAAAGGACAGCTTTTTAGAGGATTGTCTACTGCGGATGATCGATACAAAGCAGCTGACAAAGGGCAAGGAAATTATGCTTATCGGACTGCTATATGAATTTCTGTCGCAGCTGGTGGAAACAGCCGATAGCAAGCT
>CAYOKA010000291.1:0-1782 GCA_964404395.1 uncultured Oscillospiraceae bacterium
GAATGCGAACACCGCTTTTATACTTTGATATGGCTTTTAACTCCTCGGAGGATTGAATAGCCAGCTCCCTTGTGGGAGAAAGAATCAAAACCTGGATGTTCTCCGATTCAGTATCCAGCATGCTAATCGCAGGTATCCCGAATGCACATGTCTTACCTGTACCTGTCTGAGCCTGGCCGATGATGTCCTTTCCTTCCATAATGAAAGGGATTGACTGCGCCTGGATAGGCGTTGCCTCTTCAAATCCAAGGCTGTCAATTCCCCTTTGTATTTCCTCGCCGATGTTAAACTTCTTAAATTTCATATAATTTGCTGTATCTCCTTATTTTCATTTGCCAATAGTTTTAGCAATTAGAGCTAATTATATAGTTTTTTCTGCTAAATGAAAAGAACCATCGGCGAAAGCACCAGTAAATGTGCATGATAGGGCCTCAGACAGCTTTATTAACACTTCTTCCACTAGTAGCTTTCCCGCTCTTATAGGCGGTAGTCTGAGCAGCCCTTTTCTTTTCAATCAAATCAATGACAGGATTGCGGTTTTCAGCTGCGGTGGTGGTTCTGGTTACCCCCCCTGCTACATATACTCTCCCACATTCCGGACACACAGCCGTGCTAAGAGTCACGCTCTGGGAAACAACACGTCTTCCTTCATACCTTGCTTTACTCTGTTCGCGTACTACATGCTCCTGTTCATGGCTCCTTACAACAGCCCATGAGCTGGCAGGGTCAATGTGACCGGGAGCCTTGAAGGATACTCCCGGATCATCGGAACCATCCTGATAGGTACGGTTTTCGCAGGTTTTGCATTCAATCACTCCCATGCGCTTGAGCATTTGCATATCTACAGTTCCGGCTGTTCGTACAGAAGCATGTCCGCTTCCTGCAACTCCATTCAATCTATTCGTCCCGCCGGCATCCGCCCCAGCTGTTGCTCCCAAGATTCCATCATTCATACCCGCCTGCCGGGGTGCAGGAGAAGCGTTTTCAGGCACAGAGGCATAGCCGCCGGAATAATCATTATAGGCTCCATATCCGTTTAAGCCAATTCCTAAAAAGTTCACCTTTGCACCCCCTTAACAATAATGGCATATATCATAGCCAAATGTTTGTCGCCGCACACCATCATTTATTGCCTACTTCACAACACTATTATACACCCATTAAGCAAAAGTTTCCATATAAAGCTTTTGCGACATGAACCTCATAAACGTGATTTAAAATCCTCATAGCCAAATCTTTTTATTACCCTTAAGCCCTCTGTTGCATTATAAAGTGCGATGGAGGGCAGATTTATACCATTGAAGGTGTTGTTCTTAACCATGGTATAATGAGCCATGTCGCAGAAGATCAGCCTGTCACCCGCCTTCAGCGGTTCCCTGAAGGAATAATCTCCTATTACATCACCTGCCAGGCAAGTATTCCCCGCAAGTCTGTATGTATACTCGTACTCCTCTGCCATCCCCGCATCAATTACATTTGGCCTGTAGGGCATCTCCAACACATCCGGCATATGACATGCCGACGATGCATCCAGAATGGCAATATCCATTTCATTGCTTACGATATCAAGTACAGTCGCAACCAAAAAGCCTGTATTTAGGGCAATCGCCTCCCCCGGCTCCAGGTATACCTCTACTCCATATTTATCCTTGAAAAAAAGAATTGTTTTAATCAATGTTTCTATATCATAATCCGGTCTTGTGATATGGTGACCTCCGCCCATATTGAGCCATTTCATGCCCTCGATGTAACGGCCAAACTTCTCATCTATCACCTTGGCCG
>CAYOKA010000292.1:0-1711 GCA_964404395.1 uncultured Oscillospiraceae bacterium
GTAAAACTTGACTTTAAAAATTCTTTAATGAATAATTGATATAGTGGAATAATTACGGAGGACTGATACAGATGACAAAGGGTAAGAAGCCTGAAGTGTACGGAAACGAGAGCATATCTTCATTGAAGGGAGCCGACAGGGTCCGGTTGAGGCCAAGTGTCATATTCGGTTCCGACGGGCTTGAAGGCTGTCAGCATTCTTTTTTCGAGATACTATCCAATTCAATAGATGAGGCGCGTGAAGGCTACGGAAATAAGATTGAGGTTACGCGTCACAGCGATCACTCCATTACCGTTAGGGATTATGGACGTGGTGTTCCTGTGGACTTCAATGCTAAAGAAGACCGATACAATTGGGAGCTTGTTTATTGCGAGCTATATGCCGGTGGGAAATATCGAAATAATTACGGTGAAAACTACGAATTCAGTCTTGGCCTGAACGGGCTTGGCAGCTGTGCAACCCAATACAGCTCTGAACATATGGACGTTACGGTCTATAGAGATGGTTACAGGTATGATCTTCACTTTGAAAAGGGCGAAAACGTAGGCGGGTTAATAAAGGCAAAGTGCAGGTACAAAAGCACCGGAACAGCCCAAAGCTGGAAGCCGGATCTTGATGTCTTTACGGATATTGATATTCCGCTGGACTACTATACTACTACTTTAAAAAAGCAGGCAGTTGTCAATGCGGGCTTGACCTTCATACTGACAGATGAAGCAAGCGGGGAGACATTTGAATTTTGTTACGAAAACGGTATCGTGGACTATATTAAAGAGATTAGCGCAGATAAAAACTTCACAAGCATACAGTATTATGAATCCTCTGCCAAAGGAAAGGATCGGGACGACAAGCCGGAATACAAGGTTAAGATGCAGATTGCTTTTTGCTTTAATAATGAAGTTAACCTGCTGGAGTATTACCACAACTCGAGCTTTCTTGAATATGGCGGATCGCCTGATCGTGCGGTAAAGGCAGCCTTTGTAAATGAATTGGATAAATACATAAAGAGCAATGGCAAATATAACAAGGACGAGGCAAAAATAACATTTACCGATGTACAAGACAGCCTCATGCTGGTTACAAACTCCTTTTCAACCATAACCAGCTATGAAAATCAGACCAAGAAATCTATTAACAATAAATTTATACAGGAGGCCATGACCGATTTTCTAAAGCAACAGCTGGAAGTATATTTGATAGAAAATAAAATCGAAAGCGATAGGATTGTTGAGCAGGTACTTGTCAACAAGCGCAGCCGTGAGACCGCAGAGAAGACTCGGATCAATATAAAGAAGAAGCTTGGCGGTACCGTCGATATGTCCAACAGAGTGAAAAAGTTTGTTGACTGCCGGACTAAGGACGTCAATAGGCGAGAGCTTTACATCGTGGAGGGCGATTCTGCACTGGGTTCGTGTAAAATGGGAAGGGATGCGGATTTCCAGGCAATTATGCCTGTAAGGGGCAAAATATTGAACTGTCTGAAGGCGGACTATGATAGCATATTCAAAAATGATATTATCATTGATCTTTTGAAGGTATTGGGCTGCGGTGTGGAGATAAAGTCAAAGCACAACAAGGATTTAAACACCTTTGATATGGACAACCTTAAATGGAATAAGGTTATTATCTGTACCGATGCCGATGTGGACGGATTCCAGATAAGAACACTGATTTTAGCCATGCTTTATAGGCTTGTACCTACGTTGATTCA
>CAYOKA010000293.1:0-1635 GCA_964404395.1 uncultured Oscillospiraceae bacterium
GATTATTGACCCTCGGATTAAACTAAAATAGGGAGCGATGGCGATAAATGACTGACAAGAAAAAATTATTGAGTCTTCAATTGAATGTTTCGGATTTTTTCCCTGCCGAACAGGAGGAGAAGCAGAACCTTGTGGTTATGCGAAAAAGCGTCAGCTTCTGGAGAGACGGACTTCGCAGGTTTAGAAAAAATACTATTGCTATGATAAGCCTTACGGTAATCATATTGATAATGATATTCGCATTTATTTTGCCAAGCTTTTATCCATATCGCTATGAGCAACAGATCAGAGGCAGCGAAAACCTGGCGCCGATGGAATACTCGCAGCAGGAGCTTGTATTGAAAGCGGAGGGGGAGAGCGTATTTCCCCATATCCTGGGTACCGATTCCCTTGGCCGTGATACGATGATACGCTTGATGGTGGGGAGCCGTGTATCGCTACTGGTTGGTATTGTAGCCAGTATACTGGTATTACTGATTGGTTCCACATATGGTGCTATTGCAGGCTATTTTGGCGGCAAGGTGGATCTGATTATGATGCGGCTGGTTGATATTATATACACTGTACCTGACATACTGATTATTATACTATTGATGGTTACGCTGAAATATCCCCTGCAAAACCTGGCAAATTCTTCTCCAGCTTTTGAGTGGATCAACACGGTTGGTGTCGGTTTAATTTGTATATTTATAGTATTTGCTCTGCTGTACTGGGTCGGTATGGCAAGGATAGTACGCAGCCAGATTCTTTCATTGAAGGAGCAGGAATTTGTAACGGCCGCAAGAGCACTTGGTGCAAGCCATGGAAGGATCATAAGAAAACATTTGCTTACAAATTGCATGGGCACACTGATTGTTACGACTACGCTGCAGATTCCCTCATCCATATTTACCGAAAGCTTCCTTAGCTTTATAGGTATTGGTGTTGCAGCTCCTATGCCGAGTCTTGGCTCGATGGCATCCACAGCAATAGATGGTATTGTTTCCTATCCTTATAGATTGTTGGCACCTGCCATAATGATCAGCTTGATTATTTTGTCCTTCAACCTGATCGGAGATGGCCTGCGGGATGCTTTCGATCCTAAATTGAAGAATTGAGGTTAAACTATGAGTGAACTTTTATTAGATATTAAAAATCTGCGTTTGTCCTTCTTTACGCCGGCAGGCGAGGTGAAGGCGCTGAATGATGTTTCCTTAAAGCTTGAGGAAGGCGATGTTCTTGGCATCGTTGGAGAAAGTGGCAGCGGGAAGAGCGTTACGGCGTATTCAATCATGGGTCTTACGGCACATCCGGGAAGGATCATAGGCGGGACTATTGATTTTAACGGACACGGGATAACCGATATGACAGAAGCAGATATGCGCAAGATGAGAGGTAACGAGGTAAGCATAATTTTTCAGGATCCCATGACCAGCCTTAATCCTGTATACACCATAGGGAACCAAATTAGAGAGGTTATCCTGCTGCATACAGACAAGAGTAAGGAACAGGCAGATGAACGTGCGATAGAGCTTATGGAGCTCGTCGGAATCAACGAGCCGAAAAAAAGGCTGAAGCAGTACCCCTATGAATTATCAGGCGGCATGCGGCAAAGGGTCATGATAGCAATAGCACTTGCCTGTGAACCGAAGCTGC
>CAYOKA010000294.1:0-1577 GCA_964404395.1 uncultured Oscillospiraceae bacterium
AACGCCGGTTCAGGCACCTACAACCTTGTAAACAAAAATGAAATCGCACAGTTCAAGGTCTTTGAGGCTTCGAGGAACGAGAATAAAACCTTCATTTACAAATACATCTTTAGAAATGTGGTCACAAAGTATAATGATATTGCTGAATTTAACAGGAAAATAGTTGATTCCGGCTGGGACGTTACTCTCAACAATGTCAAAATCAACATCAGACTACCGGAGGGAGCACAAAAAGAGGATATCAAGGTTTTTGGCCATGGCTCGCTCCTTGGGGTGTCAGAAATAATTGATGGACGCAATGTAAGGTTCTCCGTGGATCATGTCACCCCCGGTGAAATGGTCGAAACTCTGGTCTTGTTTCCTACGGAGCTTGTCCCACAATCGGCAAGAGTTGTAGCAGAGGATGCGCTGCCGCGGATTATGGCGAAGGAAAAGCAACTGGCCGAACAAGCCAATCTGGAAAGGGAAGAGGCTCGCAGGCAGGTAGAAGAGTATGAAAAACGGCGCGAGGCCGAAAGAGCAAGGAAGGCAACCTTGAAGACCATTGGCGGTATTATTGGAGGACTCCTTATTTTGGCCTGGTTTGTACTTATTATCTACCTGTATAACAAGTATGATAAAGAGCTGAAGCCAACCTTTAAAGGAAAATATTACAGAGAATTGCCCGGTGAATATACTCCTGCAGAGATGTCTGTCCTTTTGTCGATGGGACATGTGGCAACCCGGGATATCACTGCGACTCTGATGGATTTGGTTAGGAAGGAGCAGCTTCTTCTTACTACAGAAACCTATACAAAAAGGAGCCTTTTCAGCAGTAAAGAAGTAGAGGATTATGCTGTATCCTTTAATCCCCAGGCACCAGTTGTCACACTGAAGAGGCATGAATCCTTCTTGATTGACTGGTTCATACATACTATTGGTGATGGTAGACGTGTTATGCTGGATCAAATCTCCGATTATGCAAAAACAACATCTGGAGCGCGTCGATTCTCCGACGATTATAAACGTTGGAACAAGATGGCGGTTGATGAGGCCGAAAAAAATAATTTTTTTGATAAAGCCAGCAAGAAAGGGCAGGCAACAGGTGCAATCACCGCTTTCGTCTACTTTGTACTAGGTATGCTATTGATGAAAATATTCTTCACAGGAGCCGGAGGTGTGCTGATTTTTCAAGGCTTTGTACTGTTCATCTATTCAATAAGAGTCAATAAACGCACAGCTTACGGCAATGAACAAAATGCCATGTGGAAAGCCTTCAAAAGGTTTCTAAAAGAATTTAGCCGTATGGATAAAGCCGAAATACCATCAATAATCATTTGGGAGCATTACCTGGTCTACGCTATTTCACTGGGCGTAGCAAAGGAGGTAATAAATCAGCTGCCATTGGTATTCACCGATGCAGATTTTCAGAATACGCACTTGACTTATATGTATGGCTATAGATACAATAATTTTGCATCCTTTGCCAACACCTTTGATAGAACAATTAGTTCCGTCGACAGTGCTATCAGCCGTGCGAGGGCTGTGGCCAGTTCGACTAATTCTTCCTCTTCCGGTGGAGGCGGAGGCTTTAGCGG
>CAYOKA010000295.1:0-1558 GCA_964404395.1 uncultured Oscillospiraceae bacterium
GGCAGGAGGTCGAAAATTGAATATTGTTGAAAAAGAGTTTATCCCCGTTTTTTTGGGGAGCGATATCAATACATATAGCATGTCCAGAGCATTTTATGAAGCCTACGGAGTAAAATCCTTTGTTATAGGAAAAGTCAATACGGGGCCTAGCTGCAACAGCAGAATCATAGATTTCCGTGCCGTTAGTAATATGGACAGGCAGGAAACCTTTATTATGACAATAAATGAGCTGGCGGAAAACTATTCTGACAAAAAAATCATTTTAATTGGCTGTGGCGACAGCTATGTAGAACTGATTATAAAAAACAGGGCAGTACTTCCGAGAAATGTAATTGCGCCCTACGTGGATGAAGAGCTGATGGACAGCCTCTTAACGAAGCTGAAGTTTTACGGGATGTGTGACCAATACAATATTGATTATCCGGCCACCTTTGTTTATGACAGGTCTATGAAGGATGACTTTGAGTTGCCCTTTGGATTCCCGGTTATCGTGAAGCCGTCCAATGGCATCAAATACTGGCAGCATGAGTTTGCGGAGCAGAAGAAGGTATATAAGCTGAAAAGTGCCCGGGAGCTTAAAAAAGTCATCGGCCAGATATATAATGCGGGCTATGATGACCAGCTGATTGTACAGGATTTCATTCCGGGGGACGACTCAAATCTAAGGGTTATGATTTGTTACTCCGGTCGGGATAAGAAGGTCAAGCTGATGTCGCTGGCACATGTCATGCTTGAAGAGCATACTCCCCACGGTATTGGCAATACTGCTGTATTAATGAATGAGTATAATCAGGAGCTTTCCGAAACACTCAGAAGCTTTCTGGACAATATCGGCTACTGCGGCTATTCAACCTTCGATATAAAGTATGATCAGAGAGACGGCAGGTATAAGATACTGGAGGTCAACCTCAGACAGGGCAGGAGCAACTACTACGTGACTGCCGGGGGGAACAATCTGGCACGCTATGTTGTCGAAGACTATATATACGATAAGAACCTGCAGCTTGAGATTGCCAATGTAAGGAACCTGTGGACGGCCATCCCCCTTAGAGTAGCATTTCGGTATACGCGGGGAAGCGAGAATCTTAAGCAAATGAAGGAGCTTGTTCGGGAGAAAAGAGTCACGCACCCTTTATTTTTGAAGGGGGACAACAAGCCCAGGAGGATGCTGTTCCTGTACAAATGGCAGCTTAGTCACTACTTCAAATTTAGAAAATATCTGAAGTAGATTTATCCGTGATAGCCCACAGATACAAGTAAACCTAAGAAGAATGAAGCAAACAAAAGAATAAGAGGTGTAATGATTGAGTAGTGAAGATATAGTTAAGGCACATGGAAAAAATATGGCAAACAAGATAAAATACGAAGCGTTTTTGAAATCGCATCCGAAGGGCCATTTTATGCAGTCCCCCCAGTGGGCGCAGATAAAATCCTTCTGGAAGAACGAAGTTGTGACGGTGGAGGACGAAAAGGGGCAGATTAAAGGCTCGATTAGCCTGCTAATCAGGAAGATACCCTTCCTACCCTTTACTATGATGTATGCACCACGCGGACCGGT